>CAYUEH010000179.1:4314-9355 GCA_964442465.1 uncultured Laspinema sp.
TAAAAGAAGGAATTTCTTACCTGAAAGGGCCGGATTATTCTCCTTGGTGGGGAAGTCATCAAATTGAGGCGATTTATATTACGTTTCCCGCTATTGAATCCGTGTTAAGATTGATTCCTGGTGCTTTTTCCCTGTGGTTGAGATTGTGGGGTGCAAAAATTGGCCGAGGGATTTATTGGATGCCGAGTTTAGAACTGGCCGATCGCGGATTAATAGAAGTAGGCGATCGCACCATTGTCGGTCATCGGGTTGGGATTTACAGTCATGTAATTAAACCCAAACATAACAACTTAATGCTGTATGTAAAATCCGTCAAAATTGGCAATGATGTGTTTGTTGGGTCCGGGACCCATTTCGGTCCGGGAGTCACCATTGCCGATGGCGCTTATCTTCCCATTGCCACCCATCTTTATCCCAATACGAAAGTCACTCCCCGCAATCATTCCACTGATTAAATTTCCATAAAATGCGGATACCCGCAAAATCAAGCTGTATAAATAATTAGTCGATTATAATGGATTTTCCTTCGGAATTTTAGCCCATTAAAATTGATGTTATCAGGCAAAATGCCCCTGTATTTTTGCTTGTTTAATACTGTCTGATTATTGATTCAGCCCATTGAATTTGGATAACCATGATGCGTCCTATTATTCAACTCTTTTCTTTTTTTATCGGTCTGTATGCTTATAAATTTTCCCAGGCTTTAAAAAATCCACGCAGGTCTCAGCGTTCGGTACAGCAAGAAATTTATCGAAATTTATTAAGCAGTGACTATGGCAAATCCCTGGACTTGAATGTGTCTCCCCATGCCTCTTTAAATGAGCAATGGAATCAGATTCCGGTTGTCAACTATGAGGACATTCAAGACTGGATTGAACCGGCTGATTCCCCCGGTCCACAGGAGTTGAAGAACGCTTCGCCAAACACTCCATTGCCGGGAAAGTCTCTGACTCCGGAAGCGATTTTATTTTATGAAAAAACTTCGGGGAGTCGGGGACCGGCTAAATGGATTCCCTATACCCAATCCCTGCGTTCTAGCTTTAATTCAATGTTTTGTGTGTGGGTACATGATTTGATTCAGCATGGACCCAAATTTGAGACAGGGAAATTTTATTTTTGTATTTCCCCGCAACTGAAAGACCCCCAAGTAGTCACAGAACGTGCAGGGGGACTGGCGGATGATTCGGAATATTTAGATGGGTGGTTGCGCGCCTTACTCAGTTTGGTATTAGTCGCACCCCCTCGACTAAAACACCTCCAAGACCCTGATGAATTCAAAGAACAGTTAAGTTTGGAACTGTTACGGGAAGACCGCTTGGAAGCGATTTCCATTTGGAGTCCGAGTTTTCTGAAAGTGCTGTTGGATTATATGGAAACCCATCGGGAGTCATTGTTAGATAAATTAGGTCGGAAAATCTCTCGCCAGCGCGCGCAACAGTTGATGTCATCGCCGATTTCTTGGACTGAAATTTGGCCGAAACTGAAACTGATTTCCTGTTGGGATAGCAGTCACTCTCGGGAACAGGCGGAATTTCTGCGACAACTGTTTCCCGGGGTGATGGTCCAGGGGAAAGGATTGCTGGCAACGGAAGCGCCGATGACGATTCCCTTGATTGCTGCCAAGGGATTTGTTCCCCTGCTCAATGAAGTGTTTTTTGAATTTGAAGATGAGAGGGGAAAGATTTATAAACTCCATGAGATTAAACAGGGGGAAGACTATACCCTGATTATTTCGCAAAAAGGAGGGTTGTATCGCTATCGGATTGGCGATCGCATTCGAGTCAGCCATTTTTATCACAAAACCCCCGGTTTAGAATTTCTGGGACGCGATCGCAGCATCAGCGATTTAGTCGGGGAAAAGCTCTCCGAACCCTTTGTCCAAACCGTCCTCGAAGACTTATGCTTAGAACGCACTTTTTTCAAAACCCTCGTCCCGGTGACCGACCCCGTGGCCCATTATCTATTGTTACTGGATGAGGCCCAGGAGCCACCGGAGGCGATCGCCCAACAGTTAGATCGTGCACTGATGCGATCGCCCCATTATCGCCATGCCCGCTTATTAGGACAACTCGCCCCTCCCCGCGTCTTCATCTCCAAAGAAATCCCCCACGCTTTAATCCGATATCAGACCCAATCCGGCAAAAAATGGGGGGATCTCAAACCTGAAATTTTGGCAACCACACCCATTGAAACCGAACTCTTGCACAAATTAGAAACCCTAGCAAATCCTAGTTTTATTTCCGAGGTCCCCTCCGACTCCCAACTCTGTCGGTCCTTTTAGAACCCCACTCACTCCAGCCATTCTCCTTTGGCATTTCTATCGAAAACGCGCCATTATGATTTGATGGATTATAAGGCAAACAAGCCCAAAGGAGAAAAATGAGATGACAACCAACTCTGAATTTATCAATCAGGTTGTAGCGCTAGTCAATCAAAGACGCGCCCTCGCCAATTTGCCACCTGTCGCGGTGGATTCCCAGTTGAATCGAGCCGCCCAAATCCATGCCGAAGATATGGCGGAAAACGACTTTTTCAGTCTCACCGGCTCAGATGGCTCCACAACAGTCAGCCGGTTGGCAGCAGTCGGATATCGCTTCAGCAACTTCCAGGAGAATATTTCTGCGGCCCTTCCTACCCCAGAGCAAGTTGTCGAAAATTGGTTCAACGATCCCGGACAGCGAGACACCCTCCTCAAACCGGGAGTTGATAATATCGGCGTTGGCTATTTCTTCCTAGAAAACGATACCGGCACCTTTAACGCGAACCATTATTGGAGTTTAGTCGTTGCCGCCCGTGCCGCCGGTAGTAATATTGTGGGATTCAATTTCCCCAACGCCCTCCAAGGCAGCGTGGGTGACGATACCATTTTTGGGTCCGTTGGCAACGACACAATTTTTGGCAATGCCGGAAACGACCAAATCTTTGGTCGCCTTGGAGAAGATATCCTCTTTGGGAACGAAGGGAACGATCAACTCTTTGGGGAAGAAGGAAGCGATTCCCTCTTCGGGGGTCAAGGAGACGACTTCCTTGACGCTGGACCTGGAAACGATTTTCTCTCCGGAGATGAAGGTAACGATACCCTCGCCAGTGAGTCCGGATTCAATATTTTTGAAGGCGGTGGCGGCAACGATATCATCGGTGGCGGCATCAACAACGACACCATTTCCGGTGGCGACGGAGATGATCTCGTCTATGCCGGAGCCGGTGATGATAATGTGATCGGGGAAGCCGGTAACGACATCATCTTTGGCAATGTGGGGAATGACATCCTCAATGGCGGTAGCGCTAACGATACCCTCTACGGCGGCCAAGATGATGATACCCTCTATGGCGAAAGTGGGGACGACTTCATGTATGGCGACAAGGGGAACGACCAACTCTTTGGTGGAGATGGCAACGACCAACTCTTTGGCGGTGAAGGCAACGATACCATCTTCGGCAACGACGGGGACGATGTGATCTTTGGTAATCAAGGAGATGATACCCTCGCCGGGGGTGACGGTGCTGATACCATCTATGGGGGACAAGACGACGATCAACTCTTTGGGGATGGCGACAACGATTTGCTCTTTGGGGACCTCGGTAACGATACCGTGATTGGGGGTGATGGCAACGATAGTATCTATGGCGGCGACGGCAACGATCAACTCAGTGGACAAGAAGGGGATGACATCCTCTTTGGCAACCAGGGCCGCGATACCCTGCGAGGCGGTGTAGGTAACGATACCCTCTATGGCGGCAAAGCCGAGGACCTGTTATTTGGGGAAGCTGATGATGATTTCCTCTCCGGGGATTTAGGAAACGATACCCTATTTGGGGGCACCGGAAATGATACCCTCCTAGGCGCAGACGGGGAGGATTTATTATTTGGAGAAGCAGGCAACGATACCTTAATTGGCAACGAGGGTAACGATACCCTATTAGGGGATGAGGGCAATGACTTCCTAGAAGGAGGTTCCGAAAACGATAGTTTACTCGGCGGCATTGGCAACGACACCCTATTAGGGGATGAAGGAGAAGATATCCTCTATGGCGGCGATGGCAATGACCAAATGCGCGGGGGTGAGGACAATGACATCTTATTTGGAGAAGCAGGCAACGATACCCTCTTCGGTGATGAAGGCAACGATACTCTCATTGCTGGAGAAGGGGAGAATTTACTCGATGGTGGTGCCGAAAACGACAGTCTCATCGGTGGCGTCGGTAACGATACCATCAACGGTGGAGAGGGTGCCGATACTATTGTTGCCACCGGAGGCAACAACGCGATCAACGGCAATGCTGGCAACGATAGTATATTAGGCGGTGTCGGTAGCGATACCATCAACGGTGGCGATGGGGAGGATCTGATCAACGGTGGCGATGGGGATGATGTCCTCACCGGAGATGCCGGCAACGATTTCATTCTGGGAGGAAACGGGAATGACACCATCCTCGGCGGTGACGGCAGCGACACCCTCGATGGGGGTGCGGGGGAATTTGTCCTTTATACCGGAGACGCAGGCAGGGACTTCTTCGTATTGCGTCCCGGAGTCACTGCCACCATTACGGATTTTGAAGATGGACAAGACAAGTTTATTCTCACTGGCGGTCTCAAAGTCAGTGAGTTACTGATTTCTGCACCCATTGGAGATTCACCCACGGACACGACTATCGTCCTAGCTAAGGATACCTCGGTGGTGATTGCCCTCCTCGAAGGTATCGATCCGGAGTTCCGCAACCTGATTATTACAACCGGCGATTTTGTCTAAGGGCGATCGCTGTTAGGAAAAGATGGGGATGATGGGGGGGATAGGTCCAATGTTCGTAGTAACGACTTCAGTCGTTGCTCTTGTGTCACAGCGGAAGCTGTGACACCCACAATTGGAAACTGAAGCGCCTGTTTGAGGACTGGAGGAGATCTAACGCGGCGTGATGAAAGCTGACGCTTTCTTCACGAGGTAACGACTGAAGTCGTTACTACAAACTATCTCCCCCATCTCCCCCGGGAATGATTAAAAAATGGGTGAGCTTTTCAGGTAAAATTCCCTAAGCCCAGAGC
>CAYUEH010000180.1:0-2579 GCA_964442465.1 uncultured Laspinema sp.
GCTAGAGCCGTTGCCCCAGATAAATCAGTGTTGGGAGTAATGATCAGAAACTCTTCACCCCCCCATCGCCCTAAAATATCTGTGTTTCGGAGTCTTCGATTCAACAGCGCCACCATGTCAATCAACACAGCATCTCCCGCTAGATGCCCAAAAGTATCGTTAATCTTTTTGAAGTAATCAATATCACAGAGAATAACGCTAAATGGCTGTTTGGAGCGATTGAAAAGAGACTCCTGTTGCTCCAGGCATTGTTCAATTTTCAGACGATTGAAGCAGCCGGTTAAAGGGTCTGTAACTGATATTTTTTCTAGCTTGCGGTTATAAGTTTGGAGTAAATATTGGCGATACAGAACGAACGCTAAAATAGCTATCCCGATGAACAAAACTCGCCGAAGGAGCCGATGATCGACCCCTTGTTCATATCGGACAGAGATCCAATCGTTGATGATGCCTTGTTTAGCTTTTTCATCGATAGAGGCGATCGCTTTCTCAAAGATACTCAAGAGTTCAGGCTCATCATTGCGAACCGCCATCCCCAATTCCCAAGCTCGCTCAAATCGCCCTGCAATTTTCAGGGAAGGAAATCGTTTCTGAATGGCATACGAGGTCGTCGGTAAAACATCAACATACCCAAACAACTGCCCATTTTCAACTTTCTGTAAACCTTCATCAATGGAGGTTACCTCAACAATTTGCATATCGGGGTATTGGTCCCGCAAAATTTCCGCAAAAGCGTAGCTCTCAACAATCCCAATATTGTGATGAAGAACATCGGTAATATCGGCAATAAACGGTTCCTTTTCTCGGGTAGCAATCACTAACGGCAATTCCAGGTAGGGTTTCGTGAAGTCAGCATATTCACGTCGGTCTGGGGTGGCAACAGCTAGGGATAAAATATCACATTGGCGTTGTTTAAATTGCTCAAAACTTTCCAGCCAAGTCTGGGTTTCAACCAGGGTAATCGGGATTTTAATCTGGGCATTCAACAATTGAATGAAGTCTGCACTCATCCCCGTATGTTGCCCATCAATGATTGCCTCCAGGGGCATCCAACTCGGGTCAACACACATTGTGATCTCACCTTTATTTTGGAGATATTCTAATTCTTGTTTCGTAAAACCAAAGCTGGCGGTATCGGAAGCTAAGTACCAGCGCTGACGCAGAGTGGCATACTCCTGTTCTGAAACCGCTGCCATTGCCTTGTCTAAAATTGATTTCAAAATCGGGCGATCGTTGCGGATGCCTAAATATTGACGGGCATTGGAGAAATAAGGATTGCTAATCAGAGGACGGCTGATTAAGTCTGTCAAGAAATAGCGATCGATATAATAGTTAAAAGTAGCATGATTTTCTAAAGCGGCATCGGCTCTCCCCGCTTCCACCTGCTTCATCGCATCCAAGGTATTGTTGGTCAACAGCAGGTTAATTTCAGGATAGTGTTGGGTTAAAATTTCTTCAAAAAAGAAACCTCGGACGATCGCCAAGTTTTTTCCTTTAAGCTGTTCCAGGTCAGTATAGTCTTCGCCATCTTTACGAGTCAACAAAGAATTAACTAAGTCAAATACATATTCTTCAGAATAAATGGCGAATTTTTTACGATCTTCAGTGATCACCATATTGGTAACTACATCAATTTCTTTCTGAGCCAACAGGGTCATAAATTCATCCCAAGTTGGACCTACCACAAATTCAACTTCAAGCCCCACTTTTTGGGCAATGCGCTGAATGTACTCATTACTGAATCCGGTGGCATTACCATCCTCGACAAAGTTATAAGGGGGCCAGTCTGACTCGGCATGAACTCGCAGAACTGGATTAGCCTCAATATAGGCTTGTTCTGCTGGGGTTAATTCAACGGTTGAACTGCTTGGTGGGGCTAAGGGCTCACTGGTTTCTTGGGCAGATCCAGGATTCCCAGCCAGCAGTAAGGTTAATGCTAGGCTTAACAGGCTTAAAATTAAGTGATGACAATTCAATTTGCAAGCCACTTTAATTTCTTGGGGTGGGTTTACCGAATTGATGCTTAATCAACTTTTGGGTTTCGGATAGAGCCGCTCTTAAGGCTAGTCAACCCCAACTATAGACTTACAAATAGCGGGCCATCACCATCCCTAGGGCTTCTATCCGCTCGGAATTTTTAGAAGATTCCATTTTCTCCTATTTTACCTCCGGAATGTAGGGTTGAACTACAAGAGTTAACGATTCAATCATTTTCCGTAGAAATCAATGACCCGAATGTTGGCAATTTTTGAGCGGTGGCGGGTCAGGAATTCTTGATGATGGGGATGGGGACCGTAGATATCTAAATCGGCATTTTTAGAGAGTTTCACATAGAGTCCGAGGTCATAATCGTTAAGATGAACCTCGCGGTCATCTCGGGCTTGGGGTCCTAAGGAGACTTCTAAAACGCCGGGGATGGCACTGATTAAGCGCTGGTGATCTTCAATGGTTTGCTCAATTTCTTCTGGGGTAACATCGGGCTGGAGTTGAATTAAGACAAGATGATGAACGGGGGGTTGTGATCAGGATGGGGGTTCGGGATTACTGGCGATCGCCACCGTTGGGTTCATCTGACCCAG
>CAYUEH010000180.1:2679-9329 GCA_964442465.1 uncultured Laspinema sp.
GGAACCGCTGGGGGAACTTGTTGCGCTTGTTGCTGAATTTGATCCCGGTACTGGGGGGGTGCTAATTGGGCCGCTGTTTCAAACAGGGGTTTAGCCTCAGCCAATTTGCCTTGATTTTGCCAGACGATCGCCTTGGCATAGATGGGACGAAAATCCTCGGGTTGAGCTTTCATGGCTTCATCGTAGACCGCGATCGCCTCCTCATACCGCTGTTGGTCCGCATAGACTTGACCCAAAATCACCTGGACCGAAACCACATCAATGCTTCCCGGCTGAATTTGATTCGCTTGGGGAGCGGTTTTGAGGGTATCCTCAAGTAGCCCGATCGCCGCTTCGGGACGGCTTTCAATCAGCAAAAGATTCACATAACCCTGGAGGGCATTAATATTACCCGGTTGGGTTTCCAAAATCGAGCGATAGACCGTTGAAGCCCCATCGCGATCGCCGATTTGTTGCTTGCCTTGAGCCAGTAGGACCGCATAATCCGTGCGTTCGGGATTGAGGGCCACTAATTTTTCCAAAGCCGCGATCGCCCCGGGGATATCTTGTAACTTGAGTCGAGTCTCCAACAGTCCGCGCAGGGCCGTCTCATTATCCGGTTCCCGCTGCACCACTAATTCATAACCCCTAGCTTGAGCTTCCAAATCCCCCTGCTGCGAATTTGGGGTCGTGGTTGGGGTCGCCGCTGTGTTAGACCCTGTGGTTTGTGCCGATCCCATCACACCATTGACAATCGGCGTAATAATTGGCGCCAGACCAATTCCCACAAAGGCAACGAGCCCCAGGATCAAGACGTACAACTTCCATCGCCCCAGCTTTTGTGACACTATAAAACCTCTAACTCTATCAATAGTTTAATCAACATCGGCAGTAACCGCAGGTATTCCTAAAAGAATTCACGCTTTGGAATCGGGGTAATAATTGTAGCTGAGTTTGCAGACAACGGCGAACCCACAATCATTTCAGTAGTCATTCAGTGGTTTGTAACCCTAAATTGAGATCCGGGATATTCACGAACCAGATGGAGTCGCGATCGAGCAGAAATCGCCCCTTCATCCAAAGAACCCCAGCGAGAAAAGCCGACTCAATGCTATCGTGATCAGGAGTGCGTTGTAACGCCAATCTGCATTAAACCACCCTAGTTTCCGGTATTACGCCACGAGTAAGCATTGACAGAGCCTACCCCAGATCGACTAAATTTGACGGGTATGAATGCTGTGCGAGCCAGTAAAAAGCAGAAACCATGCGGATTTGGCCCTAGCATCCTTGCATTTTAGGTAAAATCAGCAGCCTGATGGAAAGCAAGCCCCTATCTTTGGATAGTGGGTGGGTTCCTCCCTTATGTTAAGTCAGGATGCAACGAGCTTAATTCTATAGAACCTGTCAAATTCAGGTTTAGAATCATAAAGCGTTTTTCAAGTTAGCTATCACCGGATGTGTCTCCGCCGCCAGGAGGTTTTATGAATTCCTCTCCCAATCAAATTCCAAGCTCCGCTAATACTCCAGAAGTAGGCCAGCCCGATCCTAGCGTTCAGGCCAATCCGCCGGACTTCTCTGCGAGTCCTCCGACAACATCACCGGAACCGAAATCGGTCGCCGAATCCAAGAAACCGCCCGATCCCGAGGCTGTGTCCAATGATTCGGAGGGGACAGTGATGCGGCCTCATCCGATTCCCCTGCCGTCTGAACCGAAGCAATATCGGGCGATCGGATTGGTCGCCGGTCGCTATCAACCCTCGGAAGAACAATTCACCCGAGGCAATTTAATCACCCCAGAAGGAACCGCAATTGATGCGGTGTTACTGGGTAAAGTCATGAGTTTGGTCAAAAATCATCTCAGTGATGAAGAAGATCACCTCTGGGTGGTTTATCCGCGCACTAGACAGAAAGAAAAGACCTTGCACGTGCAAATTATGGGGGTGTGGGAGCCAGAAAAACTGACCCCCGCTGCCTCAGAATCTCCAGCCCAGACGACCGAAGCAACAGCAACGGCCAGCCCAGAGGAGTCATCTGAGACGGAAGAACCGGGCGAAGTAGAGATTCAAGATGGGTATTTTTCCATTCGTGGGGAGGTCATTTTTCAATCTCAGGACGAGCAGTATATCGTCGTTAAAATCAAGCAAAGCCCGAAAGATTCTGACACGAAACCTAAGTTTTTCAAGTTACAGCTTGAGGGGACGTTACCTGGAAAAGCCGTTGGTCATTTCTGGGACCTGCACGTCAAGCGTCAGGAAAATTCTCTGCTGATTGAGCAGGGGAACGACATGGGGTCGATTGCACCTAAAAAGAAAAAGCCCTTTAAAGGGAAAGGGGGTAAATCCGGTGGCAGTAAGCGTCCCTACAAGAGTTCTGGACGCCCAGTTCGTAACCCGACGGTTCAGCAAACCGCTGCACCCCGGACCGAACCGCTTCCTAAACCCGTCAAGCGTAATCAACCCAAAAATCAGGAATAAACCGTTGATCCGGGTTGGGGTTGAATTCCCTCACCGGAATTCTGATCTGTGCACAACCTGAAGGGTGAATTATTCCAACCTGAGTTGAGACCCCCACAAATTTTGGGGTAAAAACGAGCGGTCCATCGCCAGGGGGAAGACGGGTTCGGTGAGGGTAAATTCCCCGGATTCGATCCATTGCTTTAATTCCAAAGCAACTTGACGGGAAAAGAAGATACTGGCTAGAGGTGCCGTCCGCACGGGTTTGCCTTCCAGGGTAATCCGACCCGTTTTAAGCTGGGCGTAGCTGACTAACCCAAAGGTTGGACGAACCCGCCGGGGGATGGAAAAATCTACAATCGGGGCCACTACATCTTGGTCTTGCACCGCACAGTGCAGGACCACTTGTTCATTGAGGATGGGTAACGGCACCCCGACGCCCAGCATTAAGGAGGGACCGTAATTGTGGAAGTAGCAACCCCGCACCCATCTCGGATTCATTTGTTTGGCATCTCCAATTAAGGCTAAGGTGGCCGCAGGGCCAATGGGTGTCTTATTCGGTAGGCGTTTTTGCTTGGGAAAGTGCTGCGTCCCTTCCCAAGCAACATAGCCAATTGAGCCTCCTAAAAAAATCCGGGTTCCCGGACCAATCAGGTCGAGTTCCGGGTCGTTGAGCAGGGGCGAAATCGCCCCCGGGTTGGAATAGACGGCATTCCCGAGATGGGGTTGTAAGGGACCGAGGTAGGTAAATAAGGGCCGATCGCCTCCATTTACGCCTACAATAAAATTTTGATATAAGTTCCGAGGATTATATAAATAAAACTGGTTAATGGTGTCCTTGGTCAGGGTCGTTTCAAAAGAGGCCCGAGGATAGCAATCGGTGACTTGCCCGATCGCCCGCAAATGAATCGGTTTCCCGGCAATTAAATCGGCGATCGTATGACCCCCACCCCGTTCGCGAATTTCCTCTCCATCTTGAGCTTCCGCCACTTCAGTCGCCCCCAAATACAAATCCACCGCCCCAAACCCCGAATAGGCAGGAACTCCATCTAACCAACAGCGCCGAATTTTAATCGGGGGATCCGTATGTCCCAGGTTCAGAATCGCCCCCGATGACTCCATCGGTTCAAAGGTCCCCGTCGTCACCACATCTACTTCCTTGGTCACCGCCGGGATCCCCTTTTCCAAAACCCGCGCTTTTAGTTCTTCTACAGTCCAGACGACCGCTTTTTTCTGGCTAATTTTGTCATTAATTTCGGCAATCGTTCGCATAGCTTGGGTTCTCTAATATCGGGATTCATTCGGAGAAATTTGTGACTATTCTTAACGAATTACTCCCTGATTACGGTTATTTTTTTAGGGTGATTGGGGCGAATTTTAAGCCAAGAATCCGGTTTAAAAACAACTGTTTACAAGCGTTTAACCCTTATTCCGGTTGGGGTTGTTCCTGAAACTCAGGTCCCGATTTGACCTCGGGGGGAATCCGTGGGCGATCGCTGTCCTTGGGGCGATCGTCCCAAGGGTCATAGTCTAGGGCGGTTAGGTCCTGACTCAATGGCAATAACGGCACTGATTCGGGTTCAGTTGGGGGGATAACCGGGGCGATCGCCTCCAAGGGTCTAGGACGTCTGGTGGCAAAGGGTTTACGCCATCGGTCTAATATATCTTTCACCACCGTTTCTTGAAGCCAAACCTGAAGCACTAAGGTTAAAGGTAGGGCTAGAAATAACCCTAAAAAGCCAAAAATGGAAGCAAAAAAAACTTGGGCGATTAAGGTGACCGCTGGCAGTAAAAAAATCTGCTGGGTCATCACATAAGGAGTCAGGACATTACTTTCTAACTGCTGAATGAAAATATATAATCCCAGCACGGCTAGGGATTTCCAGGGGGCATCCAGCAGGGCGATCGCCATGGGCGGAATTGCACTTAATGCCGGTCCAATATTCGGGATAAAGGTTAACAAACCCGCTAATACCCCATTCGCTAAAGCCAGGGGAACTCCTAAAATTAAGAGGCCAATCCAGCTTAATACCCCAATCACCATCATGTTAAACAAAATGCCAATCAGCCATCCGCCTAATGCCACATCGCAGCGATCGAGAATGCCATCAACCCGCCATCGGTAAAACGAAGGGAAGAGTCGCACGAAAGCACTGCGGTAAGATTGAGGACTGCTCACCATCATTAAAGCCAGAACTAAGACTAATAAAAAACTTAATAATCCTCCAAAAGTTCCGCCCACAACTGCCCCAGCCCCTCCGACTAATTGATTCGCCAGGGGTTGGAGTTGTTGAACGATACTATTAACATCGGGTAAATATTGCTTCAACTGCGGCGGGACTTGGGTTCTAAATTGATAAATTAAATCATTAATTTCTGCCAATCCTAAAGTCAGGAGTTGGATGAGTTGTTGCAACTGAGTGGCAAATGGAGGCACAATCAGCCAAAAAAAGCTCACCAAAACCAGGAGTAACAGGAGAATGGAAACCATGACAGCCCAACCCCGTTTGATGCCAAACCATTGCAACCGGCGCGCGAGTCGATTTAAGGCCGTCGCTAGGACAACTGCTGCAAATAGCAGTAATAAAATTTCTCGAATTTGCCAGAGAATATAGAAAGAAAGAAAAATGGCTAATAAGCCTATCCATTGACCTAAATTCACGGCGATCGCTCCCTCCCATCTAAAGCTATTTCAGCCAACCCCGCTTTGTCTCGACCCTAAATCAGGGGTTCCCATCTTCAGTAAATTGACCCCGGGGATTGTACTCGATACTCAATATATAGCCTCAACGGGGTCTTTTTGTTTTACCACGGATCAACTGCCTGAGTTCAAAGGCGATCGCACCACCGCCTCCCCTCTTTTAACTCAACCGGACTCATGGGTCCCCAGCCCCCTTAATTCTGTGGATCCTGGAAATATAGTCGCCAACTCAGGACCCCCAAGACGATCGCCGCTGGTGTACAAACCAAAAGCAAGGCGATCGGCGAGGTATCGGGAATCGCCAGCAGAGGACCTCCATATTTGATAGCAGCAGACAGGATGGCTGAGGCCACCATCACCTTGACGATAAATATAGTATTACTATCCATTGTGATTCATGACACTTGAAAAACTCAACCGAACCCTTTACAATCAATAAAAATATCAGCAACAGACAGAATTGAAGTAACTTGTTCCATACATCTTAGATTACAGTCAATCCCTGTCCTTAATCCTAAAAACCTAAAAACCGTGGCTCACAAAACTGGACCTTCGCCCGTTCTGTATTTTGTCATCTTTCTGATTCTAGCCGCAGTCGGTTACTGGTTCTTAAGTTCGGAAGAACAAACTGCGCAAATCGCGCCCAATGGTGCGATCGCACCGCCAGCAGAGGCCCCGGCGACCTCCGCCCCGGGAACCGAGGCCCCTGGGACTTCAGCCCTGCCCTCGGCCCCCCTGGCATCAACCCCAGCCAGAAGTGATACCTTTTCCATGCCAGCATCAGTCCCCGCGAATACCTCCGTCAGAATTGACGGTTCTACCAGCATGGTGACGATTAATCAGAACCTGAAACAGGGGTTTGAGAGACAATATGCCGGGACCAACATCCTTGCCGTTGCCAATGGAACTGAACGGGGAATCCAGGCAGTTCAACAGGGAAATGCGGACTTAGCGGCAATTTCGCGATCGTTGACCCCCCAGGAAAAAGCCCAGGGATTAGCAGTCGTGGCGATCGCCAGCGATCAAATCGCCCTAGTCGTCGGCATTGACAATCCCTATACCGGCGGCATGACTCAGGAGCAAATTCGGCAAATCTTCCAAGGACAAATCACCAATTGGCAGGAGATTGGCGGTCCTGCCGAACCCATCCAAGTCCTAAATCGCCCCAGTATCAGTGGCACTCATCAAGCCTTTCAGGAAATTGTACTCAATGGGGGCAATTTCGGGAATAGTCCCAACATCACCACCCTTCCCCGAGATGAAACCACCGGAATGCTGCGACAACTCGGACGCAATGGCATCGGATATGCCACCTTCGCTCAAGTTGCCAATCAGCAAACCGTCAAAACTCTCCCCATCGATGGCATGATGCCCGATCATCCCAATTATCCCTTGCAGCGCGTCTTATCCTACGCCTATCAGCAGCCTCCCAACCCCGCAGTCCAAGCCTTTTTAGGCTATGCAATCTCCCCCCAAGGACAGCAAGCCATGCTTTCTGGCAGCAATTAAGGGTTACT
>CAYUEH010000181.1:0-9319 GCA_964442465.1 uncultured Laspinema sp.
CGAGGACCTGCACCCGCTGCTGCGGTGGCCTCCAGTTCTTGTCCGGGAATGATTTCTCCCTTAAAGGTCCACACTTTGACGCCGAGAATCCCATAAATGGTACTGGCAGTGCGGTAGGAGTAATCAATATCGGCGCGTAAGGTATGCAGAGGGACTCTGCCTTCGCGAGTCCACTCGGTCCGAGCAATTTCCGCCCCGTTGAGGCGTCCGCTGACTTGGATTTTGATGCCTTCAACACCGGCTTTTTGAGCCCGTTGAATGGCTTGGCGCACGACCCGACGGAAGGAAACCCGTCGTTCGAGTTGGCTGGCGATGTATTCAGCAATCAAGGTGGCATCGGCATCCACTCGGGTCACTTCCACAACATTGATGCGGATTTGGCGGTTGCTGCCTAGCATTTCTTGCAGTCCGGTCCGTAAGGACTCGATACCACTGCCACCGCGACCCACAACCACGCCCGGTCGGGCGGTGCGAACTTCCAGGTCGATCTGATCGGCTTTGCGCTCGATCCGAACGTCGGAAATGCCCGCGTTGTTCAGGGTGCTGTGGACATACTCGCGAATTTTGTAGTCTTCTTCTAAAAGTTCGGGGTAGCGATTGCTATCCGCGAACCACCGGGAGCGGTGTTCTTTGGTCACACCAAGCCGGAAACCCGTTGGGTGTATTTTCTGTCCCACGTTCTGTGCGTCCTCTACTTACCGTAAAAACTAACCCGTGTCTCGTAAACCGTAAAACTAGCGGCTCACTTGGCACGTTTACGTTTGCTGTTCTATTCGTCGTCAAGCTCGGGAGCGACGGCAACGGTGATGTGACAGGTCGGCTTGCGAATCATGTAAGCCCGTCCCTGCGCCCGAGGCCGGAATCGCTTGAGAACCGGGCCACCATCGGCATAAGCTTGAGAAACCCATAAGGTGGCTGGATCGAGTCCGCTGTTATGCTCTGCGTTGGCTGCTGCCGATCGCAGAACTTTGCGAATTGGATCGCAAGCCCGATAGGGCATGAATTCGAGGATGATCAGCGCTTCGCGATAGGAGCGACCTCGAATTTGGTCCAGGACTCGCCGTACTTTGTACGGAGACATCCGAATATAACGCGCGATCGCTTTGACTTCTGTTGAGGTATCAATAGCCATAGTTTTCTCCGTTGTCCAAAGTCCTTTGTCGTTTGTTTGTTGTCCCTTGTTGTTATTAAAGAACCTTTAACATCAGACTCCGAACTGGCGATGCGGGCGCAAGAAGAAGCGCCCCTACCGCCGTTGACTTTTTTTATCGCCTTTGGCGTGTCCCCGGAAGGTCCGAGTCGGGGCAAATTCCCCTAATTTATGTCCGACCATTTGTTCGTTGATATAGACCGGCACGTGCTGACGCCCGTTATGGACGGCGATCGTGTGACCGAGCATATCGGGAATGATGGTCGAAGCTCGTGACCAAGTTTTAATGACCTGTCTGTCGCCTTTCGCATTCATTGCTTCGATTTTACTCAGCAAGTGATCGGCTACAAAAGGTCCTTTTTTCAGCGAACGACCCATAAGTCAGTTGTCTCTCTTTGTCTGTGAAAATCTGAGAAATCAGTGTTCCAAAAATGAACCCAGAAGAATTAAAGAATAAAGTGTTAATTCGTTTATTCTCAACTCTCTTGTCTTGATGATTAAGACTGCCGACCGCCCTTGCCGCGCTTGGAGGTTTTCCGACGCTTCCGGACGATTAAGGCGTTACTTAATTTTTTCTTCTTGCGGGTCTTCCCACCTAAAGCCGGTTTACCCCAAGGTGAAACTGGCCCACTTCTACCAATCGGTGCCCGTCCTTCACCCCCACCATGTGGGTGGTCTACGGGGTTCATGACGCTGCCTCTAACTTCGGGACGACGACCAGACCACCGTTTGCGGCCCGCTTTACCGAGGCTGATGTTTCTAACATCGATGTTGCCGACTTGTCCGATGGTGGCGTAGCACTCTTTGCGGAACATCCGAACTTCACCGGAGGGTAATTTCAGGGTGACGAAATCCCCTTCTTTGGCTTGCACCTGAGCGCCAGAACCGGCTGAACGCACGATTTGACCGCCGCGACCCGGTGTCATTTCTACGTTATGGACGACAGTACCCAGAGGCATCTTTTCCAAGGGGAGGGCGTTGCCAACTTCGATGGGTGAGTCGGGTCCGGAGATGATATGAGTGCCA
The DNA here is from genome assembly GCA_964442465.1 of uncultured Laspinema sp. Lineage (GTDB taxonomy): Bacteria > Cyanobacteriota > Cyanobacteriia > Cyanobacteriales > Laspinemataceae > Laspinema. Next base: position 2,177 of record CAYUEH010000181.1, read on the forward strand.
ACTTGTAATCCTACGGGATGTAGGATGTAGCGCTTTTCACCATCCTGATAGAAGAGGAGGGCGATCCGAGCGTTACGGTTGGGGTCATATTCGATTTCAGCAACTTTGGCGGGAATATTATGTTTATCCCGACGAAAGTCGATTTGCCGATAGAGGCGCTTATGTCCGCCCCCACGATGACGGCAGGTAATAACCCCGCGATTGTTCCGACCTTTTTTCCGGTGCTTTGACTTGGTTAGGGATTTTTCGGGAGTGTCGCGGGTGATTTCGTCAAACTCGGAGACACTGTACTGGCGTGTGCCGGGAGTGTAGGGCCGATAAGTACGGATACCCATAATTTAAAGTTTTGGTAACACTGCTTGATTTGCCATTGAATCCCAGATGCACTTGGTGCAAGTCGAGTGGGGATGTTGGGTAACCTCCCACTCCTAATCTGGGCATTCGTTACACTTCTGGGAAGAAAATGTTTTGTAGGGAATCACCCTCGGCTAAGGTTACGATCGCTCTCTTGTAATGAGGCTTATACCCGACAAACTTCCCGACTCTGCGCTTTTTCGGGGGTCTGTGCATGGTATTGACGCTGACTACCTTGACCTCAAATAGGTGTTCGATCGCCGCTTTGATTTGCGGTTTGGTGGATTTGGCATCCACATCAAAAACATATTTGTTCTGCTCCATCAGCAGGGTCGCTTTTTCGGTGACGATTGGAGTCCGCACCAAATCGGCCAGCTTTCTGAGATTATCTTCAGCCACCGTAGACCTCCTGAACTTTGGCGAGTGCTGCTGCTGTGGTTACGATTTTGTCAGCGGCAACGAGGTCGTACACATTTAACTGGTTGACGGCAATCAGTTTGATGTTCTCTACGTTGCGTGCTGATAAATAAACGTTGTCGTCTCGTTGGTCAACGATTAACAATACGGTCGAGTCTGGCTCGACACCCCACCGGGCGATCGCACTGAGGAGATCTTTGGTCTTCGGACGGGGCAGTTTATCTGCAAATTCCTCGACAACGATCAAGTCTTCGCTGCGGCTAATGAGCGCGGTTCTCAAGGCAAGTCTGCGCTCTTTGCGATTCATCTTGACTTCATAATCTCTGGGTTTGGGTCCAAAGATGACGCCGCCGCCTCTCCATAAGGGAGAACGAATTGAACCGGCCCGCGCTCGGCCTGTTCCTTTTTGTCTCCAGGGTTTTCTACCCCCGCCTCTAACTTCCGCCCGGGTTTTGGTCGATGCCGTTCCCTGACGCCCCTGGTTTAGTTGACGAGTTACCGCTCGATGAACGATATGCTTGGCGTTCTCTTCAGACGCGACTCGCAAATCGATCGTCGCTTCGGCAACTTGTTCGCCTTCCCAGTTTCTGACTACACAATTAACCATATCTCTCTATTCCCGTTTTCTATGCTTTATGAATGGGGAATTCATTCTTTCTCACCGGGCTGCTATTATTTAGCACGGCCCACATAATTGGCTGGCTTAATATTAAGTAGTGCACCGGGTTTTCCCGGAAGTGCTCCCTTAATCAGCAGCAGGTTCTTTTCCGCATCCACTCGCACAATTTCTAATTTGCGCGTCGTGATTTGGCTTCCGCCTAAACGACCGGCCATACGTTTCCCTGGATACACGCGACCCGGAGTCGTCCCAGCACCTGTAGAACCGGGTGCTCGATGGTTTTTGGAACCGTGGGACATGGGTCCGCGTTTGAAGTTATGCCGTTTTTGATATCCGGCAAATCCCCGACCGATGCTAAGTCCGGTCACATCGACAATCTGGTTAGCAGTGAATCCTTCTACGGTGATATGCTGTCCCAGTTCAAAGCTGCTGACATCATCAATACGATATTCACGCAGGTGACGCAGCGGAGGCGCTGATGATTTGACGAGATGTCCCAATTCCGGCTTATTAATGGCCTTGGTGGTGGTTTCGCCATATCCGACCTGAATGGCGGTGTAGCCATCGGTCTGTTTCGATTTGATCTGTGTTACGGTGCATGGTCCCGCTTGGACGACGGTGACGGGGATTGCTCTCCCTTCTTCGTCAAAGACTTGGGTCATGCCGAGTTTTGTGCCCAGAATACCGACAGCCACGGGTTTATGGTCTCCCCTTACTTAAGCACTACAAGTTTCTCGGATCGTGATGAGTTCATTTAAGAGCTCGGATCCGAATCGGGTTTCGACGCCAAACCAGTCCAAAGTTTGCCTCCAACATCACAGCAGGAGACGGTCAGGCTTTTTTGTCCTTTGTCCTTTGTCATTTGTCCTTTGTCATTTGTTATTGATGACCAAGGACCAGTGACCAAGGACCAACGACTTAGGAAGCCTTTAACTACCTTTGGGCTAGTTTGATGAGTTGGTCCGTTAGGGTGAGCGGTTGCTCGTTTGTGTTGCCTTTGACCGCACAGACTTAAGCAATGATTTACTCAGTATCTCTGCGAGGCACTCGATCGCTCTAGCGGGTCAGACATCGTTTCGGACTGCGAACCTGCTAGGGGCGATCGCAACTAAATTTAGCTTTTCTCAACTTTCCGAATCAGGAGTAGTTGTCACTCTGTTGGTCTGGACTAACCACTATAGCGCAAAATCGGCTTTTGGGCCGCACTGGGTTTCCAATTTGAGAGCTTTGGCTTAAATTTAGCGACAATTTAATACTATAGCGGATGTTAAATCCCTTGTCTAGTCCGAATTGAATAAAAATCCCAGAAATTTTTATTTTTTTTGTGGGACCTCGGATTTGAAGTCAGCACCTCATGACAAGGAACTGATGACCAGGGACCGAGGACCAACGACCAGATACTGATCGCAGAATCCATTCTAAACCCTCCCCGGGATTAAACTATACTTGGCAAAGCCTGATTTCAGTAGAAGTAAAAAGAGCTTACGCATTTTTGGAAAGCCAAAGCTAAATGTAGAGGCGATTCGCGAATCGCCTCTACAGAAGAGGGTGAATTCTCCAACTCGGCGTAAGTTTTGAGAAAGTGTGGCCCAGATATCACCCATCGGGAGATGTGGGGTTGGATGGGTGCATGAGCCTTGATACTAGACCTCTTGCAAAAAAAACGGATTGATCCCCCCAACCCCCCTTAATAAGGGGGGCTTAAGAGAATTTTGCAATAAGTCTACTCTAGCAACGGATCAAGAATCAGTCATGATTAGAAATTAGGAATTAGGAGCGAATCATTATGGCACTGATTATCACGGGCAAAAAATTCATTCGCGATCTGGAACAAAACGGGTCCTTAGCGCTGTATGTGCCTTTGGAAGGGGGTTTTGAGGGTCGCTATCAACGGCGAGTTAGAGCTGCCGGTTATGTCACGGTGAATCTATCCGCCCGAGGATTAGGGGATTTAGCGGCCTATTTAACCGGGGTGCATGGGGTTCGTCCACCGCATCTAGGCAAAAAAGACATCCGCACTTATTTTATTCCGCCCATCGTGAGCTCGCAATTAGAGCAGTTACCCCCTAAAGCTAAGGGATTGGTGGTGTGGTTGATTGATGGAATCGTTCTGTCTAATCAGGAGTTGTCCTATTTAACGGAGTTGCCGAAGATTGAACCCCGGGTGAAAGTCGTGGTGGAAGTGGGGGGCGATCGCCAGGTCACCTGGAACCCGCTTAAGGACCTGTTGGTTCCCGCTCGCGCCAGCTAAGATCGGGAATTATTCACCTTGTCGATCGGGAACTCCAAAACATAAGACCTCTTGCCTCATTCTTTAAAGCCCCCGGTGGAATTAAACATTTATTCCTCTGGCTTCCCCCTTGGGAAGGGGGACGGGAGGGGGATCTCTAAGGGGGGGAAAGGGGGATCAATCCTTTTTTTTGCAAGAGGTCTATAACATCTTTGATAGCGAGATCCCCCCAACCCCCCTTAACAAGGGGGGCTTTTCCAATTTTCCCAACCTGTAATGCAAAACTTTGGTTATCGACATCCCTAAAAGACGCGAGCGATCGCGTCTTTTTTTAGTCCCCAGCACTTTCGCGGTTTTCTGGGATTGAGTTAAGCTATCAACAGGAGGAGAGTGGGGCGATCGCCAACGGATGACTCAGACGAGTGTTCCACTCTTCCTCGGATGATTTGCTGATTATTTAGGGTGATTCTGATGCTAGATAACCGCGACTATACACTGATTATTGACAAAAGTGGCAGTATGTCCACCCCGGACCAACGGGGAGGACGAACCCGATGGCAAGAAGCCCAAGAATCTACCCTAGCATTAGCCCGCAAATGCGAAGAGTTAGACCCCGATGGCATCACCGTTTACGTTTTTTCAGGCCGGTTTAAGCGCTACGACAATGTAACAGCCGCTAAAGTCGAGCAGATTTTCCAGGAAAATGAGCCTGCGGGTCGCACGGACTTAGCTGGGGTTTTACAAGATGCACTGAATGATTACTTTAACCGAAAAGCAGCGAGTCAAACCCAACTGAATGGGGAAACGATTTTAGCCATCACCGATGGGGAACCGGACGATCGCAAAGCGGTGATGAAAGTGATTATTGAAGCCTCTCGCCAAATTGATAAAGATGAAGAATTGGCGATTTCTTTCATTCAAATTGGCAACGATCGCACGGCGACTCAATTTCTCAAAGCCTTGGATGATGATTTAATCAAAGCCGGGGCTAAGTTTGATATCGTGGATACCTTAACGATTGATGACATGGAAGACATGACTTTGACCGAAGTTTTGATGAATGCCATCATCGATTAATTGACGAACCGCTTATCCCCTAAGAAGGTTGGGCGGCGATCGTCTGACTTAAAAAACTTAAGGGATGGGCCGGTTTCCTGAAGAGTTAAGGCCATTTAATCTGAAGTGAAATTCACCTATCAGATTGCTTTCATCGGATGCGATTGAATTCATTCATCTGAAAAATATCATGGTAGAAAATCGCGACTATACTCTCATAATCGATAAAAGTGGCAGTATGTCCATCCCGGATCAACCCGGGGGGAAGACCCGATGGCAAGTGGCTCAGGAGTCTACCCTAGCTTTAGCCCGAAAATGTGAAGAATTTGACCCCGATGGGATTACCATTTATCTGTTTTCGGGGCGATTTCAACGATACGATAACGTCACAGCGGCTAAAGTCGAGCAGATTTATCAAGAAAATGAGCCGATGGGACAGACCAACTTAGTAGCAGTTCTCCAAGATGCTGTGAATTCGTATTTTCATCGCAAAGCCTCCGGTCAAAGCAAACCCAATGGAGAAACCATTCTCATAGTAACCGATGGCGAACCGGACGATCGCATAGCGGTGATGGAAGTGATTATTAAAGCTACCCGCAAGATGGAGCGGAATGAAGAATTAGCCATTTCCATGATTCAGGTGGGGAGCGATGCCAAAGCAACGCGCTTTTTAAAGGCATTTGATGATGATTTGCAAGGTCTGGGAGCCAAATTTGACATCGTAGATACCATGACAATGGATGATATGGAGGAAATGCCTTTGAAAGAGGTTCTGTTAAGGGCGATCGTCGATTAAGCTACGCTCATTTCATTTGCTTCTTGCTCCGGCAGGAATTTTACCCTTTTTTAGCTTAGAACAACCACAGAATTATGTCAGATAACCGAGATTACACGTTGATTGTTGATAAAAGCGGTAGTATGATGACTACTGATGGAAGCGGGAGCAAAACCCGCTGGTCCTTTTATTGTCCGAGAAGACTGGGCTGAGATCGCCAGACTTAAAAAACTTAAGGGAGGGACCAGTTTTCTGAAGAGTTAAAGCCATTTCATCTGAAGTGAGATACATCTCTCAGATTGCTTTCATTTGATGCAGTTTAATTCATTCATCGGAAAAACATCATGGTAGAAAATCGCGATTATACTCTAATCATCGATAAAAGTGGCAGTATGTCTATCCCGGATCAACCGGGAGGTAAAACCCGATGGCAAGTGGCTCAGGAATCTACCCTAGCCTTAGCCCGAAAATGTGAAGAATTTGACCCGGATGGGATTACTATTTATCTGTTTTCGGGGCGATTTCAACGGTACGATAATGTGACTGCCGCGAAAGTCGATCAGATTTATCAAGAAAATGAGCCGATGGGACGGACTAATTTAGCAGCAGTCCTCCAAGATGCGGTTAATCAGTATTTTCAGCGCAAATCTTCCGGTCAAACGAAACCCAATGGAGAAACCATTCTCGTGGTAACTGATGGGGAACCAGACGATCGCAAAGCGGTGATGGAAGTGATTATTAAAGCCACCCGCCAGATGGATCGGGATGAAGAATTAGCCATTTCCATGATTCAAGTGGGGAACGATGCCCAAGCGATGCGCTTTTTAAAGGCATTGGATGATGATTTGCAAGGGGTTGGAGCCAAATTTGATATCGTAGATACGATTACGATGGATGATATGGAAGAAACGCCTTTGAAAGAGGTTCTGTTACGGGCGATCGTTGATTAAGTTCCGGTCATTTCATTTCCTTCCCGCTTCGCCGGGAATCTCACTTGTTTTGATTGTTGAACGGAGAAAACCGAGACCATTATGTTAGATAATCGAGATTATACGTTGATTGTGGATAAAAGCGGGAGTATGATGACCCCCGAGGGCACCGGGAGCAAAACGCGCTGGTCCTCGGCAGAAGAGTCTACCTTTGCTTTGGCGGCGAAATGCGAACAGTTAGATGCCGATGGGATTACGGTTTATCTGTTTTCCGGGCGCTTTAAACGCTATGAAAACGTAACTTCAGCGAAAGTTGCGCAAATTTTCCAAGAAAACGAACCTTCTGGGAGAACCGATTTGGCATCGGTTTTACAAGATGCGGTGAATCATTATTTTCAAAATAAAGCGTCGGGTCAGGCAAAATCTGGCGAAACCATTCTGGTGATTACTGATGGAGAACCGGACGATCGCAAGGCAGTGATGCGGGTGATTATCGATGCGACTCGTCAGATGGAACGGGATGAAGAGTTAGCTATTTCTATGATTCAGGTGGGAAATGATACCCAAGCCACACGGTTTTTAAAAGCCCTGGATGATGAGTTGGAAGGGGTAGGGGCGAAGTTTGATATTGTTGATACGATTACCATTGATGAGATGGAGGATTACACCCTCTCGGAGGTGTTACTCAAGGCGATTAGCGATTAGATTTAAACCTCGTTCCCAGGCTCTGCCTGGGAATGCTCTAATGGAGGCTCTGCCTCCT
>CAYUEH010000182.1:0-9314 GCA_964442465.1 uncultured Laspinema sp.
CCATTTGGTACTAACATGATGCCGAATTTTTCTCCGGGATTCATGTTAAATGTTTCGATGCCTTGGTAGGGGCCTGAGTTATTTCCTCCTTTAAGATTTGCTCCTTCTGTTTTGTCGGAAATAACGACGTGGCCTTCTGCTGAATTACTCAGGGCGCGACTGGCGGCAACGCTTATAAATTCTTGATAATTATTGAGGGTATCTTCGGAAATTCCTTCGAGGCTAAAGATGGCTAATTCTCCTTTATACCAGCCGCCGTCGTAAATAAAATCGATGTCTATTTCTCCGGTTTCTCCTACTGTGAAATATCCCGCAATTCAAGAAGTTTTCTTCTGGTAAAACAATAGAGCTTCTTCGCAAGGACGAACCGGTGAGAATGTCGGTTTTTGTATTTTCTGAGAGATTACTATCGGTTAAATTTACCGAAGAGTCTGGTAGCAAAAGTACGTCATTCGGGGAGTTGACGGAATTTGCGGGGGGGTACGAGAGATCGCTTGTTTGCCTATCTACTTTTTCGGAGCTAGCAGGGAATCTGTTTGGCTCGCTCCCCTGGAGTTCCGATAAAATGTCTCTCTCGAACTGGTCCGAGTTAGGTATGGGATAATTTGGGTCTTCTAACATTGGTTTGATTAAAGTTGTTTTTAATAAATTAATAAATTTTTTATAAGTTAGCTCGATACTCTCGAAGGTGTTTGTGAAATTTGTTACCAAATTGGGGAAATATCGGAAAAATCTCTTTTTTTAGATTTTAGATTTTGGTTCCAGGAACGATGGTCCATTTTTGGCTGGTGGATTGTACCGACGAGGGGTATAACCAAGTAAGGCTTTTGGGCTGGTATAATGAAGCCGGGTAACTCCTGTCGCGAAATCTATCCCCGTAGAACAGGCATCCTGCCTGTTCTACTGCCCCATTCCCAATTCCCCATTCCCCATGGACAATAGAAATATTTGTCAAAAGGTGTCAGAGGATACATTTTGTCTGGGGAAAATAGTTAATAATGGAAAATTTGATTAAAATTGCAACATCTAACTATGAAACCTCGAATAATCGTCTGCGGTTTGGGTCGTACTGGCTATAAAATATTTTGTTTGCTTCGGCAACAGGGAGCAATTGTAGTGGGGATAAGCGATCGCCCCATTCGCGGGGAAAGTTCCGACGTGGTGGTAGGTAACTTGAGGACGGCATCTACCCTCCTGGCCGCCGGCATCCAAAGCGCCCATACTATTGTTTTAGCCGCTAAAGACGATTCTTTAAATTTGGCAGTATTAATGCAAGCTCGCATTCTTAATCCTAAAATTAGAATTATCAACCGCCTTTTTAATACTAGCTTGGGCGATCGCCTCGATAAAACTCTAACGGACCATAGTACCATGAGCGTCTCCTCCTTGGCAGCGCGGACCGAACTGTTAAATTGTGGAACCTGAAGGGTAAGGAGTTAGTGAGTTTTACCGGACATCAGTATGGGGTGAGAAGCGTGAGCGTGAGTCCCGACGGTCGGGCGATCGCCTCTGGGGGTTATGGCGGGGAGGGGGACAATCTGAAGTTATGGAACCTCAACGGCGAGGAAATATTGGGGGTTGGGGATTTGTGTTTGGCGGTGAATGGCGTTAGTTTTAGTCCCAGTGGGGATAAGATTGCTGCTGCTTGTAGCAATAATACGGTTAAACTTATTGATATAAATGGTAAGGTTTTGGCTACTTTTAAGGGGCACAAAGAGGAGGTTTATAGCGCTATTTTTAGTCCCGACGGTAAAACTGTTGCTTCTGCGAGCGCCGACGGTACGATTAAAATATGGAGTTTGGAGGGAGAAGAGTTGGCGACTTTGGTGGGGCATGGCGATCGCGTTTACGATTTGAGTTTTAGTCCCGATGGCAAGATTTTGGTTTCCGGTTCTTGGGATTTTACTGCTTTGTTATGGCATTTGGATTTAGATTTTTTATTGGCTTTAGGTTGCGATTATGTTTACGATTATTTGCAGAAAAGTTCTAATATTAAGGAGGGCGATCGGGATTTGTGTCGGGGGATTTAGGGTTCGTCCGGGCATAAAGGCCATAACGAGAGCAACTCGCAATGCAAGTAAAAACATTTTTTTACCTCAAAACTCAAACCCGTAATATTTCTGACCTCCTACCTCCCGCTTAGTCTTATCTTCCAAGTCTCAGGGTTCCTCCACTGTTCGGAACTGGTGGTGTTCGCACCGGTTCCTACAAAATCTGATTTTCCCTGTTTGAGACAGCTCGCTCTTCAATGCTATCATAGATGGGGTAAACGAACGTACAAAAAAAACTTATGGAAGGACCAGAATTTCTCTCTCGCTACGCCGCAGGCGAAAAAGACTTTCGAGGTATTAGCCTCTTGCACGCTGACTTGACGAAAGTTCCCTTAGATTCTGTTGATTTTAGTGGCGCTCGCTTCGATCGCGTTAAGTTCTGTGGCGCTTACTCTAACTGTATCAATACATCAGTCAACTTTAGCGGCGCTTACTTTTGGTATTGTGATTTGACAGGTCAATTTAGCTTTTGCGACTTCAGGGATACTGAAATTGTCTCTTGTGACATGGAGTTTACTCACTTTTATGACTGCGATTTTAGAAGAGCAAACACAAAATTATGCAAGCTGGACGGCACTTCTTTTGTGAGAGTTAATTTTGAAGGCGCTAAATTGAGTGGTTCGCCGGCTCAAGATCCTTGTTATTTTTGGGACGTGATTCGGGATGACGGAGTGTTTATTCCCGGTTTTGCATTCAGGCTCTATCCTATGAACTGGAAAGGTAACAAGAAAGGGTGAAAGGCCATGAAGACGATCGAGGATTGAGGTCAAGTAAAACCTGCATTCCGCAGGTTAAGAGGGACGCTATCAAGAAACAGTCGTGAAGTTTCAGTACAACTAAACTTCACGACTATAAAGCGTTTATTAGAAATCTATCTCCTCATCTATCATCCATGAAAACTCAAACTTAGGAAGGTTTGTCTGGTCATTAAGAATTCCCCTCAGTTCTGGCAGTGTTAGTTTCCAAGTCTCAGGGTTCCTCCACTGTTCGGGACTGGTGATGTTCGCACCGGTTCCTACAAAATCTGATTTTCCCTGTTTGAGACAGCTCGCTCTTCAATGCTATCATAGATGGGGTAAACGAACGTACAAAAAAACTTATGGACGGAGCAGAATTTCTCTCTCGCTACGCCGCAGGGGAAAAAGACTTTCGGGGTATTAGCCTCTTGCGTGCTGACTTAACGAAAGTTCCCTTAGATTCTGTCGATTTCAGTGGCGCTCGCTTCGAGCGCGTTAAGTTCTGTGGCTCTTACTCAAACTGTATCAATACATCAGTTAACTTTAGCGACGCTCGCTTTTGGGATTGCGATTTGACAGGTGAGTTCAGCTTCTGCGACTTCAGGAACGCCGATATGGGCTCTTGTGACCTAGAGTGTACTCGCTTTTTTGATTGCGATTGGAGAGGAGTTAAAACAAAATTCTGTAATTTTACCTTGACCCGTTTTGTCAGAGTCAACCTCGAAGGTGCTGTGTTAAAGGGCTTCGGCGAAGAGCCTTGTGAATTCTGGGATGTTATTGGGCTAAAAGGAGAATTTATTCCTGGTTTCACTGAGTTTATCGATCCTTCCCCTGTCAAGGTTCACGAAGAAGATATTGACTTTTGAGCGGCGCTATCAAGAAACAGTCGTGAAGTTTCAGTACAACCAAACTTCACGACTATAAAGCGTTTATTAGAAATCTATCTCCTCATCTATCATCCATGAAAACTCAAACTTAGGAAGGTTTGTCTGGTCATTAAGAATTCCCCTCAGTTCTGGCAGTGTTAGTTTCCAAGTCTCAGGGTTCCTCCACTGTTCGGGACTGGTGATGTTATCGCGGTTGCCCAAAAATTGATTGAGCGGATGCGGATAGCCACCATCTGGCTGTCGACTCCAGTCCAAAACTGGCTCTGCCGTATTAGGAGTCAGATATGCTACAGGTCCTACAGTGGGCGAAAAACTATTTTCAGGTATAATTGCTTTCCACGTCCATGTAGGAATATGAATTTGCCTCGTTGAAGCCGATAAGTTGCTAGGAACTGTTTTTTTACGATTGATATATTCACCGTTTTCAACTTTGTTCCAAAGTTCGGGAACGCGAGTTTTTTGTTGAGGCTCCCAGTTGTTGCCAAACGCTCCCGCAAAGATGTAAAGTTCTTCTCCTTGTGAGGCTCTTTTCGCCACCGCTGTTTCGATATTGAACCAAGCAGAAGCATCGCTCGGATTATCGCTGCCTGGAACGAATATCAGATTGTTATCCATCGATTGCGCAATCAAATTAGTGCTTAAGTAAGTTGCTAATTGATCTTTTGGATGTCTTCTTCTATCTCGATTTGGACTTAAATGACCCCGATTCATTCCCAAACCTGCAAAAATGTTCCCGTCGTATTGAAACTTATTGGGCAAATCTTCGTCGGCTATGAATTCTGGTCTTTTTTCTAATCCTGTCCCCGGTGGTGTTGGTAGCGGTCGAACCCACGACGAATCCACTTTCCAACCTACCCAGTTAGCGTGTTTGGTCTCAGCGTTGTAAGAAAGAGCATACTGAGGTTTTTCTAACAGCAAATTGTTTTGATATGTACTGCTACCGGGAGCCCACCTTGCCTCAGTGGGGTTGCGAAACTTGAGATAATCGCTCTTGAAGAAAACGTTATCTATATAAACAGAACCCGTACTGTTCTCCAAAGAGAATGTTAAACTAGCCGGTTGACCCCGGAATTTTAGGAGTTTGGAATCGTCAAGTTGTAAATTGAGTTGGAACGTTTCAAACCCCTTTTTAGCAAATCCAAGCTGATTTTTACTGTCCGAGTAGATCTGTTTAATCTCCTGAAGATTGTTCTTGTTCGAGTTGTTAATTGTGAAATTCGCTTCTTGCAAATTGATTGTGACATTTTTCTCGCCGCCGGCTGCTGTTTTTAACTTCACATTTAACGTTGCGGCCGCATTGGTCGCATTGGGCGCATACAGATCGAACCGCAAATTTCCCCAGTCGGGAATCATAAACAGATCGTGGGTGGCAGTTGATGAATTCTGACCTCCCAGTTGGAGAGCATAGTTGGAAATACCATCCGAGTACGAAGTCGCTCCGGGAATACCTGTTACATCTTTCAAGGCTTTTTGCCTGCTAGAAGACCAACCAGGGATAGTTTGATTGTCAATCGGGGCAAAGACCGCATCAAAATTGCCATTAAAGAGCGTCGGCACGGCATCGTCTCCTCCCATCGCAGCCTTGGGAGTATTATCTAATCGGACAGGAATGCGATTTTCTAGTAGCGCATCGTTACGCAAATCCTTGCCACCACCCAAAACCGAATAGAACCAGCCCGTACCAATGCCTTCCCAAGGTGCATCTTGAGCACCATGCTCAAAACTAACCCCAGTATGGTCGGGCGTGTACCAAGTGGATTCTGGCTTATTAAAGTCAGGCAAATCCCCCAGACGTCGGATTATGCCCTCACTTTCGTTGAGATTGCCAGTACCTACATACCAACTCAATGCCTTCTTGTGCGAATCTTCCTCAAACTTAGCGAAGTCCTTTAGATTGCGGTTGAAATCTGCTGTCGTAATTTCCTTATAACGATTGGAGTCTCTGGATTGGTAGTAGTTATCGGCATAATTAACGTTAGCCCAAGTCTCGATAGACGGCTCCGGTATGTTATCGAGACTAAAAGGTTGGCGATTGTTGTATTGATAAGCATCAATTGTCGTTACTTGAAGGTCATTGCTCGCATCTCCCGTAGCACCAATCTCTGGGAAAAACTTGCCCAAACGCTGGACGATCTCGGTGTTGACCACAGCACCTCGGCTAAAACCGACAAAATGTAACGGCGACTTTAACACCGCGCCCCGTTCGCGATTGAGATTACCGTCGCCATCGTAGATGCCACCATTTCCAACTTCACCACCGTGTTGTAAATCCAGTTCCACCAACGAAGCATACAAAGAATCCGCTGCTGCCTCAGAAAAGCCAGAGTTATCAAAGTTGGCAAAATTAGTATTTCCCACCCAGTCAGCTAGCAGCACCAAGGGTTTACCGTAATAATCGGAGACATTCTTGGTACTTGTCTCCCAATCCTTGATAGACTCCGTTTGATTGTAGGTGACAGGTTCCCAAGTAGCAGAACTTGGCTGATAGCGCATTACTAATCCATTGGCTTTTTCAATTTGCCTGGCAATTAGATCGATTTGCTCTTTAATCGAGCGATTATATTCGGCATTTTCGCGTTCCGGTCCCTGAGTCAAAACAGTAACGCTACTAAAAGCATTATTCCCATTCGTCGTCGCACCAGCACCTAATGGAGTATTAAACTTACCTGTCTTACGGTGTTTTTCTCCATTTATCGTCACCTCAACAGCCCAGTGGTAAGTTTGACCGCCCGTTAACTCTAACCCCTCTGGCAAAGAAAACTGTTGGGGAACCGGAGAACTATCGCTCTTCGGCACGCTCAGACTTTCACCATTCCAAATCCAAGTCCAATTGTCTCCATCCGACGGTTTCCACTCAGCCGTAAGCACCCGATTGGGATTATAATCCTCTCCCGGTCCGGGGGGAGGCAACTCATCCCAGTGGTCTTTAGGCAATAGTCCATGCTTTTCAGGGAAAACGCTCATATAGACATTGATTTCATCAATTTCCTCCGGTTTCACGGGAATCAAGAGCCTTTGTGGTTCAGGCTCCGGTTCTGGCTCGGGTACGGGTTCTGGCGTTTCGAGATTGAAAGTCCACTCCAACTTCAACCGAGTTTCTTCAAGAGAGTCTTCCTCAACCGGTTTCAACTCGACATAATGCGGTTTGTCAGCTACGAACAAACCCCAAGGCAAACTCCCAGTAGAAATAGGACCATTCTGGCTCCCCTCCGGCACCCGCCACTCAACCTCGCGAGTCAAAGGATTCGAGCTAACTATCTCCAAATCCGCCGCCAAACTCACATCGGGATTCACCTCATCAATAGCCTCAGTCTCCAACCGTTGTCGTACCCCCGCATCGGGACTATTAATAGTCTCAATAATCTCCCCAACATCAAAAGCCAAGGTACTTTCTATCCCCGGATAAGTCGCAAACAAAAACCGTCCGTCAGAAGAAACCGTCACATCGCTAGTATTCCCAAACGGAATCCGTTGCGTTCCCGCCACCAACTGCGGGCTATCCCCCAAAGCATCCTTAATAATCCCCACATTGCTCTTACCATCGTAACTCCCGAAATCCAAAGTAAAATTACGCATATTGTAACCCGCCACAAACGCATAATCCGTATCCGTCTCCTCATCATAAATCACCTCCACATCCACCGCCTCATTGACATCAAAATTATCAAACGGTCCCAAACTCATCGGAGTATAAGTAGTAGTAGCCTCAAAATTCAGCGGGTCGTTATTAACAATCGTCAGCACCCCATAACCCTTCGGTTCGTCGTAACGATTGGTAAAAGCCATTTTCAAACCATCCGAAGTCGCCGCAATCCCCTCGGTACCGCGACCTCCATCAATAGCCCCTATTTGCTGGTGCCACTTGCGAGCATTCCCCTCGCCATCCGCCGGACGGTCATCCAGGTCGATATTCGCAACCATAATCTGACCCACCCCAGAAGTTCCACCGCTGGGAGTCGTCGCAAACAACCGCTTGCCATCGCTGCTAATCGCCAGTTTCAAGAAGCCATCCGGCGCCTTCTCAAACTCAATGGTCTCGACGTGTTGGTTGTAATCGGGAGAACTCGGCTCGATATCGATGACATAAATTCGACCGAGATTGTAATCGCCAATATATGCATAACTATCTGTCGAATCGATAACAATCGAACGCGGACTCGAATCGTCGGGCAAAGGTATAGGATTGACCCCCTCAACATCTAACTGGGTATCCAACTGCTTGAATCCTTGCACGTCCACCAAAGCAACGCCCTGAGAGCTTTCCAAAGTGACATAAGCGCGAGTAGCTTCCGAAGTCGCAGCCGTATAGCGAGGGCGATCGAACTGCTCTGGCGTACCCACGGTCATGCTGGCTATTAACAAATCCTTACTCGATAAAACGTCCGGGTCGTCATTAATAACCTCCAAAGGATTCAAAGCATTAATCGCATTCACCCGGTCTGCAAACGGCATCGTTGTCAGCGCCAACTCCACCCGAGGTTCCGCAGGCAACTTCACCGGTTCGGTTGCCATAATTTCTTGGGTATCCACAATCGAAGTCAGCGTCTTCTCAACAGAAACAGATGCTTCCCCGAGGGGCACATAATCGCTAACTGCTGCAATTTGACCTTCTGCCAAATTCGTCAATCCCTCTTCTTCTGGCAGAATCGTACCCGGATAAACCTTACCTCCCAGATGGAAATTCACCTCCAAGTCCTCGATTTCCTCGCCGAAATTCTCCCCTTCTAGGAAAACAACCTTTCCGGCAATTTGATTATTACCCTCCTCTGGCGGTGGCGGCACTTTTACTTCCATTTTAGTCAAGCTCAAGGCATCGGGATTCGGCGGTGTCGGCAAATCCACCGTCAGGGAACCGTTATAAAACTGCCCCGGATTCAACTGTACTCCCGATGGAGTTTCGTAAGGCAGTCCCACCTTGGGAATCGTTATCGCCGTCACCGATTTCTCCGCCGCATCCAATAACACCGGCACTGCGAAAAGCGCAGTCGCACCCGATCCCATTAATGCCGTACCTCCCCAAAATAGGGGTTTCGCTGCTTTTTGTAAGAAAGGATTCGTTGCAGCCATAACTATAGATGCTGCCCCCGCACTAATCATTGCCACGCCCGCTCCCGCAGATAGCTGCGCCAATCGCAAATGAGCCACCGAATACTCAAAATCGGGAATAACCACGCTATATTCCCCAGTAAGATGAACCCCCTGCCACGGCGGCGACTGGGTGCGAATCATACCATCGAAGCCCACAATCCCCGACTCTTGCACTACCCACATCGGATTAAAATTCCCCGTGGCATCCGGTATCTCTCCGGAGTACATGAAAAACACTTCCGTCCCCGGTTCCACATTTTCTGGGGCCGGAATCGCTAATTGCACCGGCAAGTTGAGGGGATTATCTCCGACTTCGAGTTCAAAACCCGTCACAAAAGAATAGTTAGGAGGCACTTCCAGAGACAATTCTGACTCCGCGAGGGGTGAAATATCAATTTCGGTTTCTTCTATCAACGCCCCTGGCGGTGCCATCACCAACCAATCCTCTTCCCCTTCTACAACGCCACCAAGTTCCGAGACCAAACTCGGCCCCGTCTCTGGCCCAGAGACCAACACCGGTATCGTTACTTCGGCATCCCCATATTGGACGG
>CAYUEH010000183.1:0-3552 GCA_964442465.1 uncultured Laspinema sp.
GCGACTTGAGGGCCAAATCCCTGTAAAAATGGTAAGTTAGTCGGTTATGGATTAGAATTGTGACTTTCAAAATTGGTTTACTGGGATTGGGAACGGTGGGCGCAGGAACGGCCCAGATCTTGCTGGACTCTGGAGGACGGCATCCGTTGTTGCAGGAGTTGGAAATTGCTCGGGTGGGGGTGCGATCGCTGGATAAACCCCGGGATATAGAGCTTCCTGCGGATATTTTAACCACGGATTTAGAATCAATCGTCACGGATCCTGAGATTGATATTGTGGTGGAGTTGATAGGCGGGTTGGAACCTGCGCGATCGCTGATGTTGCAGGCGATCGCCTCGGGTAAGCACGTTGTCACTGCCAACAAAGCGGCGATCGCCCTCCATGGTGCAGAAATCTTCACTGCTGCCAATGAAAAGGGCGTCTATGTGATGTTGGAAGCGGCAGTGGGAGGCGGTATCCCGGTGATTCAACCCCTGAAGCAGTCTTTGGGAAGCAACCGCATCCAAGGGGTGATGGGGATTGTTAATGGCACCACCAACTACATCCTCACCCGGATGCAATTGGAAGGGGCGGATTTTCAGGCGGTGCTCACCGATGCTCAAAAATTGGGTTATGCGGAAGCGGACCCCACGGCAGATGTGGATGGTTTGGATGCCGCAGATAAAATCGCGATTCTGGCATCCTTGGCATTTGGGGGACGCATCAAGCGTGAACAAGTTTATGCCGAAGGGATTCGTCAGGTGAGTGCAGAAGATATCGCTTATGCGGAAAAACTGGGGTTTGTGATTAAGTTACTGGCGATCGCCAAGCGCGAAGAAGGTCCTACTCCTCAAACTCAAACCGATGTTGAAAATCGCTTACAGTTGAGAGTGCATCCCACCTTGGTCCCGAAACAACATCCTTTGGCGAATGTGAATGGGGTTTATAACGCTATTTTTGTGGAAGGGGACCCGATTGGACAGGTGATGTTTTATGGACGAGGGGCCGGTGCAGGTCCCACGGCAAGCGCGGTGGTGGCGGATATTTTAAATGTGGCGGCAGTGTTGAAAACGGAAACGGAACCGACACCTCATCCGTTGTTAAGCTGTTCTCATCAACATTACTGTGCCGTTGCCCCAATGGACGATGTGGTGACGCGCTTTTATGCCCGGTTTTTGACTCAGGATAGTCCCGGGGTGATCGGGGAATTGGGGACAATTTTTGGCAAAAATGGCGTCAGTCTCGAATCCGTGGTGCAGATTGGGATGCGTGAAAATCAGGCAGAAATTGTGGTGGTTACCCATGATGTGAAAGAAGGCAATTTTAATCATGCCTTAGCTGAAATTCGCAATCTGGAGGCGATCGTTTCTATTCCTAGTTTGTTGCGCGTTCTTTGATGAGGCAACAACCGGCGGGGGTTAAAACCCCCGCCTAACAGAATCAAGTCGGTTGAAACCGACTGAAAACACCACGGGATAGGACTTGCAGTCGTCTTTAGACGACTTTAGCTATGAGGCCGCCAATCGTTTTAACCCCCGCCGGGTGTTGCTGGATATTTTAACCCGGTGTTGCTGGATATTTTAGCCCGGTGTTGCTGGATATTTTAGTTTGATTTCTTTACCCCTAAATCCTATGCTAAATTCTCCATCCTCTGTTCCAGAAATAATCATTCCTGACGAGTTGCTTCCCCCCAAGGACCTGCGGTTATCGGTGGGGGGAAGTTTTAAGGCGATCGGGACGGAATTTTTTCGCTATTTTATAGAAATAGCGGGTTTACAGCCCGATGAAGCGGTGCTGGATGTGGGCTGTGGGGTGGGACGGATGGCGGTTCCTCTGACCCAATATTTGAGCGATCGCGGCAGGTATGAAGGATTTGATATTGTTGAATCGGGAATCACTTGGTGCCAATCGGTGATTTCCCACCGCTATCCCAATTTTCAGTTTCAACGGGCGGATTTGTACAATCAGTATTACAACCCCACCGGACAAGAACAGGCCAATACCTATCGCTTCCCTTATTCGGATAATTGCTTTGATTTTGTCTTCCTAACTTCGGTTTTTACTCATATTCTGCCCGATGGAATTGACAACTATTTACGAGAAATTTCCCGGGTTCTTAAACCGGGAGGACGAGGGCTGATTACCGCTTTTTTGTTAAATGAAGACTCATTGTCTTGCTTAGAATCCGGTCTGAGTACCCTGGAGTTGCCAGAAATTTTTGATAACTATCGACTGGCGGATAAAACATTCCCCGAGTCGGCAGTTGCTTATGAAGAACGGTTTTTTTTGGAATTGGCCGAACAAGTGGGATTAAAAGTTAATTCACCTGTCTATTACGGGTCTTGGTGTGGACGAGAAGACTTTTTAAGTGTTCAAGATATCCTGTTGATAAGTAAACCTTAGTCCGGTATATAGCGGTTCCCGGACTCATGAGGTACGGATGCTATTAATTATTCAGGAGTGCGAGCATCTTGCTCGCTTTCTTTAATAGCGAGCAAGATGCTCGCACTCCAAAAACGTACCTCATAACAGTGGGAAACGCTATATAGCGGGAATAAGTAGAACTCGGGAAATCCCCCCTTTGGGGACCATCGGGGGTGGCAGGGGGGTGGTTAATCGGGAATCCATCCTCAATCCGTGATTCCTAGTAATGAGCAAAGATTTTGGGGAGAGGATTGGGGGCCGGACTGGTTTTCCTCTACAATTCTCTAAAATCGTTGCGATCGCACCAGACGAGTCTCGTCTAGTACACTCTATTCTATTGGTTACGGTGATAGGAGTTTAGGTGATGAAGGGTTGGCAGAAATTCCAGGGACCAAGAATTTTTCAGGGACTGGGTGTTGCCTTGGGGGAAACACCTGTCACTCTACGGTTACGTCCCCGGGACTCCATCCGGGTGTTAACGGTGGTGTTTGGGTTGATGCTGCCGGTGGGCATGATGGAATCGGCAGGGGCCCAGTCTACCTATACGGATATTACGAATCATTGGGCAAGGACTTGTATTGAAACCCTTGCGGAACGCGATATTCTCTCGGTGTTTTCCGCTGAGACGTTTCGCCCGGAGGACCCAATTCAGCGCGTGGAGTTTGCCTCGGTGGTTCGCCAAGCGTTCCCGAATGTGGAAACGGTTCGGGACCCCATTGATTTTATTGATATTCCGACGGATTATTGGGGGCGGGATATTATCCAGGATGCTTACCGGAGTGGGTTTATTTCTCCTTATTCTGGGCGCGTTTTTAACCCGACTCAGGTGATTCCCCGTTGGCAGGCGATCGCCTTGTTAACGACAGGTTTGCGCTATAAATCGCCGGAGAATAGCATGGAGACGATTGAGGCATCCCTGGCGGATTGGGAGGGGATTCCTGATTATGCCCGAGGGCCGATCGCCGCAGGGATTCAAAACCGTTTGGTGGTGAATTATCCCGATCCTCGCAGTTTAAACCCCACAGAACCCATTTCCCGGGGTGAGTTGGCATCCATGATTTGTCAAGTCAAAGAAGATATTGGTGCCATTGCTTTGGTCCCTCAACAGTATGTCGCCTCACCGGATGCGATCGCCACCGCAGAAACACC
>CAYUEH010000183.1:3652-9265 GCA_964442465.1 uncultured Laspinema sp.
GCAACGCCTGCAACCTCTCCCACGCCGATCGCCGCTGGGAATCAACGCTGGCAATCTGCTGTCTTGACCAATGTTTTGAACTTCCAACCCCCGGGAATCACCCCGGATTCCCAGGTGGAACAATGCGTCACCGATACCACCGGAACCCGTCGCTGTGAGTCGATTTCGGCCTCAATGGATGCAACGGCGATCGCTATTGATGGTCAAGGATTTATTATGGCGAGTGGTCATCGGGGGGCGGATTTGGCCCCGATTAATCTCTGGGACCTGAGAACCGGGGACCGGATTCGGACTTTACCCGGACATACGGGGAGAGTCGGGGCCCTGGCGATCGCCCCCAATGGACAACGGGCGATTAGTGGCGGTGGCGATGGAGAAATTAAAATTTGGGATGTCAGAACTGGGACTCTCACTCAAACCCTCACCGGACATACTAGCGAAGTGACGGGATTGGCGATCGCCCCCAATGGGAATACCGCTATCAGCAGCAGTCGCGATCGCACAGTGAAACTGTGGGATTTGAATACTGGGGAAGTCCTGCGGACCCTGGACGATCGCCAAACAGCTATGTTAGATGTGGCGGTGAGTTCCGATGGTCGAATGGCCGCCAGTAGTAGTGAGGATGGACTGGTTCGCCTCTGGAATCTCCAATCCGGGGAGTTAATTCGGACGATTTCTGCGGATATTAATGCGGTTAGAACTCTCGCTTTTAGTCCCAATGGTCAGACTTTGGCCACGGGTGGCGAGGGAACAATTCGCCTGTGGAATATCGCCAATGGGGATTTACTTCGCACGATCGCCCGCAATCCGGAGGCGACCTTTTTTGAAGTGGCCTTTAGTAATAATGGGGAAACTTTGGTGGGAACGGTTCAAGAAGGAGACATCAGTGCAATTCGGGTTTGGGATGTGAGAACCGGGGCGTTACTGCACTTTTTCCCCACGGCAGCAGCGGCGATCGCCTTAACTCCCGATGGTCAAACGTTGGTGGGTGGGGGTTGGGATATTAAAATTTGGCGGATGCCTTGAGGGAGGGGAGAATGAACCACAGATTACACAGATTTTCACCGATGGCGGGATTGATGGCAGGAATGGCGATCGCTGCTGGGGGATTGGGTCCGGTTCCGGTTTTGGAGAGGGTTGAGGGATGGGGTTTGCAGGCGTTGGCGTCGGATTCTCCGCTGTTTAATCCGCCTCTGGGGATTGGTGAGGTGACGGCGATCGCCAAGGATATGACGGTGTTTATTTCGGGTCCGACATCGGGTTCCGGGGCGATCGTCCATCGTCAGGGAAATGTTTATACAGTTCTGACGACGAAGGCGGTGGTTTCTGGCCGGGATGGATATGAAGTGGTGATCAGCAATGGCCGCAGGTATGCGGTGAGTCCGGAGGGGGTGATTCTGCTGCCTCTGGTGGATTTGGCTGTCTTACAGTTTACCAGTTCTGAAACTTATCCCGTGGCGCAGTTGGCGGAACCTTCGGATTCGCAAATTTATCTCACGGTTGCTAATCAACCCCAAACGACGCTGTTCGCTGCGGGAAATTTACTGTCTACTACGGGCAGAAATTTCGCAGATGGGTCGGATTTGCTGTATAATAGTGCTTTGCAATCTGCGGGAAGTGGCGGTCCGGTGGTGGACCGTTGGGGTCGGTTGATTGGGATTCAGGGTCGGTTTAATCCCGAGTCTCCCACGGTTAGTTCTGCCATTGCGGTGAGTAATTTTTTGCGATTAGCGCCCACGGTGGGGTTAAATTTGGGATGGCGGGGTTGGATTTTGGCTAATATTATCCAACCCGGAACCCAACCCCGGGCGATCGCCTTGAGTCCCGATGGCACTCTGTTGGCAACCGATGGCGGATACAATCGGATTCAGTTATGGGATTGGCAGTCGAGTCAGTTGAATGCGACCTTGACGGGACATAATAGTGAGGTGAATTCTCTGGCGATTAGTCCCAATAAACAGATTTTAGTCACTGGCGATAACCAGGGTCAGGTGATCCTTTGGAATTTGCGAACGGGACAAATTGCCAATACCATCTCGCGATCGCGTCCGAATCAGTCCAATCCCATCACGTCGGTGGCGATTACGTCTAATGGTCAAACGTTAATTACCGGGAGTAATCAAGGGATTGAATTGTGGGATATCAATACCGGACGCTTGGTGTTGACTTTGCCTGAGTCTGGGGAAGCGAATGCGATCGCCATCAGTCCAGACAGTCGCACATTAGTCAGTGGTCATCTGGATAATACAGTGAAACGGTGGGACTTGCGCAATGGGAACTTAGTGCAGACCCTGCCTGCGGGAGAACGGGGATTTATTGTCGAATCCGTTGCCATCAGTCCTGATGGTCAAACCATTGCTGCTGGAACCTATCGGGAGATTAGACTCTGGAATTTGGAACGGGGAATTCGCCAGCGCACGATTGTGGCCCATTGTGATTTATGCTATGTGTATGATTTGGCCTTTACTCCCGATGGAAGGGGGATTGTTTCTACCAGTGAAGATGGGACAAAAATCTGGAATATAGCCGATGGAACATTGATTCGGAACCTGGATGGGTCGGCGAAATCCTTGGCCTTAAGTGGCGATCGCACCCTGATTTTAGGCGGAGATACCTTGCGAATTTGGCAAGTTCCGTAATTCAACCCCCGATTGATTTAAGGTTAAAAACTTCCACCCATTTCTAGTCACCCCATCAAAATTGATATGACGCCAGAAGAGTATTTCGCAGGAGAAGAAATCAGCCAGATTCGTCGAGAATATATTCGGGGGGAAGTCTATGCGATGTCAGGGTCTACCCCCTATCATAACATGATTACCTTGAATTTGGCAAGCCTCCTGAGAAAACAGGTTCGAGGAACGGAATGTCATGCGTTTGTGCAAGATATCAAGGTGAGAATCGAGGCCGTCGATGTTTTTTATTATCCTGACTTAACCGTGACTTGTGACCCTCGGGACTGCCCGTTAACAGACTCTTTTATTTGCTATCCTTCTTTAATTGTCGAAGTGCTATCCCCTGCTACCGAAGCATTCGACCGAGGGGATAAATTTGCAGATTATCGCCAAATTGAGACCCTAAAAGAGTATCTGATCATCAGTCAAACTCGCCCTTATGTAGAGTGTTTTCGGCGCAATGAAAGGGGAAGATGGGAATTATATAGTTATCAGGACCAAGAACAAATCCTGTTAACGACCCTGAATCTGCAAATTGATATGGCGACCCTTTATGAAGATGTTTGGTAATAGCATCAATGTTAGCGCCTAAGATGGTGTCGGCGATGCCAACCCCGGTGAAGCGTCCGCCAACGGCGAATCAATTTAATCCCGAAAAAGTAGCTTAAAAATGCACTCAAACTCGCCATTACCAAACAGCCCAGTCCGAGAATCATTAAAAAGTCCGCCCCGACTTCAAGTAAGGCTGTTGCGGACTGAATCCGTTCCAGTTCAAACACTTCATGAGATTTGAGCAACCATTGACCCACCTCAAAATTGAGCCAAAATATCGGTCCGTAGGTTAAGGGATTGCTGATCCAAGTTCCAGCAACCGCCATCCATTTATTGCCACGAAATAGAATCGCTAAGGCAACTCCCAGAATCGTTTGCAGTCCAAATAACGGAAACAATCCCGCAAATACCCCTGCTGCCAATCCCCTCGCCAGGAATTCTGGACTGCCCTTTTGCCGGACTAAACGCCAGTAGTAGTAACGCCAGAACCGATGCCATCGACGCCGGGTAGGTTTGCGTTTAGAGAACCGAGAATCTGAACGAAAGCGCGTGATTGGAGTCCTCCGGGAGTTGATTTGCAAAGGGTGTTTATGTAACATAGTTGAACCTAGAATAATGGACTGAGTTGTGCAATGTGGTTGCCCCCTGAGAGTCTCAGATGTGAGTCTTTAATTTGATATTATGACCGATATCTTACCGCAATTTCCTCGTCCTAGGGGGGAGATTGGCGATCGCAAGGGATAATAATAAAGCAGTAGTCAGAAGGCGGGAAATCATGGATCGGGTGACTCAACGGGAGACCATAGCGGCGATCGCCACGGCGATTGTCCCACAGCAAGGGAGTATTGGGATTGTCCGCCTGTCGGGGTCCCAGGCAATGGCGATCGGCCAAACCCTCTTTCATGCGCCCGGATCCCAACCCTGGGAAACCCACCGCATCCTCTATGGGACGATTCGTCACCCCAAAACCCAGCAAATCGTCGATGAAGCCCTCTTGTTGCTGATGAAATCCCCCCGGTCCTTCACCCGAGAGGATGTGGTCGAATTTCATTGTCATGGCGGCATCATTCCTGTTCAACAAGTCTTACAACTCTGTTTAGAACTCGGGGCAAAATTAGCACAACCGGGAGAATTTACCCTCCGGGCATTTTTAAATGGACGATTAGATTTAACCCAAGCCGAAAGTGTGGCAGATTTAGTCGGTGCCCAATCTCCGGCTGCATCTCAAGCCGCTTTAGCCGGATTGCAAGGCAAATTAGCCCATCCCATTCGCCAATTACGCACCCAATGTTTAGATATCCTAGCAGAAATTGAAGCCCGTATCGATTTTGAAGAAGATTTACCCCCCTTGAATGAACCAGAAATCATTCAATCGATTCAATTGATTATTCAAGAAGTCGAGAGAATTTTAGGAACTGCCAGTCAAGGGGAACTGTTGCGGATGGGATTAAAAGTTGCCATTGTCGGGCGTCCGAATGTGGGGAAATCGAGTTTATTGAATGCCTGGAGTCGTAGCGATCGGGCCATTGTCACCAACCTCCCCGGGACCACCCGAGATGTCGTCGAATCCCAGTTAGTTGTCCAAGGAATACCCGTCCAGGTGCTTGATACAGCCGGTATTCGCGCCACCGAAGACACCGTGGAAAAAATCGGCGTTGAGCGATCGCGACTAGCGGCACAATCCGCCGATTTAGTCTTATTAACCCTCGACGCCCAAGCCGGTTGGACTCCCGATGATCATGAGATTTATCAACAAGTTAATCATAAACCCATTGTCATCATCTTCAATAAAATTGATTTAGTCGAACAAACTCCCCAATTACCTCCCCTAGACAATATCCGCGAAATTGTTAAAACCTCTGCCGCCCATCAACAAGGCATTCAAGCCTTAGAAACTGCCATTTTAAACGCCGTCCATGCCGGAAACTTGCAAGCGGAAAACCTAGATTTTGCCATTAATCAACGCCAAGCCGCCGCCTTAACCCGCGCCCAAACCGCCCTAGAACAAGTCCAAACCACCATTGACCAAGAGTTACCCCTAGATTTCTGGACCATCGACCTGAGAGGCGCAATTCAAGCATTAGGAGAAATCACCGGAGAAGAGGTAACCGAATCCGTTTTAGACCGCATTTTCAGCCGCTTTTGCATTGGTAAATAAACCCGTTATTAACCCATTACAAGAGTAGGTTTTATACGCTTAACTCCACCTCCGGTCCCCTGCCATTGGCAAGGTAGGGCTGTTTCATTCTAACAAAATATAGAGGGAGTAACGACCGTAAAATCAATAGCTAGAAGGTGAATGAGGCACAGAAGGATAGAAATTTTCACAAAGTAACCCTAGCTAAAAACAATGTCTTCGCTATAGCTTTAGAGGAAAGAGCAATTAGAA
>CAYUEH010000184.1:0-3854 GCA_964442465.1 uncultured Laspinema sp.
TAAATTTAATGACGAAAAATCGTTATTTCTTGGACAGGCGATCACTCTCGCGCCCGTACAAAAGGTCAATTTGATGACGAAAAATCATTGTTTCTTGTAGGGGCGTATTGCATACGCCCTAGGGGCGCTTCTCGAAGCGCCCCTACAAATCAATACACCTTGACAGGGCTAGGGGAGAAATCCTCACCCTTTGTTAAGGACTAATCCAGATCGCTTCCGGGACGAGGCATCAGTAAGGCATTCGACTTATTCAGTTGTCGCAACCACATCCATCCGCCAACCCCAACGATGAGGGAAATCCACCCGATCGCCGGTTGTAAGAGTAAGAACCCTCCCGTGGTTAACAAAAACCCAAACAGCAGTAAAATCCCTGCTGCTACTCGCTGCAAATCCAAACTCAAATTCTGGGCGGGTTCTAATCCGGTACTGGCGCGTTGCTTTGTCCAACCGGGTCCCCCAGGACGCACTCGCCGGTAGAATTCATTCAGGGTTGCTTCGGTTTCCGGTTGGGTTGCAAATAAGGCAATCACCCACAAGATGGTAACGCTGGCAGTG
This sequence comes from uncultured Laspinema sp., assembly GCA_964442465.1. Taxonomy (GTDB): domain Bacteria; phylum Cyanobacteriota; class Cyanobacteriia; order Cyanobacteriales; family Laspinemataceae; genus Laspinema. Next base: position 556 of record CAYUEH010000184.1, read on the forward strand.
ATGAACATCAAGCGTAACCCGAAATCTTCAATGGTTAACGCCGGGACCAAACTGGTGACAGAACCAATGACAAAACTACCGATAATGGCAGTGAGTTCGGCAGCCGCATTCACGCGCCACCAGAACCAGCGTAAGACTAAGATTAAACCTGAGCCGGTGCCGATCGCAATCACGAGACGAAACACGGTGGCAACATCAGAGGCAACAAAGGCGGCGATCGCGCCAATTGCAGTTACCAATACGGACGATAACCGCCCGATTAACACCAATTCGGTTTGAGTGGCAGAGGGTTTGATAAACCGCAAATACAGGTCATTGGTGATAAACGAAGCCCCCCAGTTAATCGAGGTAGACACCGTACTCATAAAGGCAGCAATCAAGGATGCCACGACTAAACCCAATAATGCTGGTGGCAGGAAGTCTAGCATCAATCTGGGATAACCCAGTTCTTTATCCTGTAAATCCGGATACAGCACCAGGGCGGCTAATGCCACGAGAATCCAAGGCCAAGTCCGAATCACATAGTGCATGATATTGAACAACCATGCGGCTTTTTCTGCCTCGGTTTCGTTTTTCGCTGCTGCAAAGCGTTGAACAAATTCTCCACCGCCATCACTGCGTCGCCAGGACCACCATTGAATCGCAATATAGGCCAAAAAGGTACTGGCGGTAATCCCGGCAGTTTGGCTGAATTGAATGAAGGGGTTGCCTTCCCCCCCAAAGGTTAGGGGTAACAGGGATAAAATATCTTTGTCAGAGGCAAGAGGGACTTGGCGGACCAGTTCGTGAATGCCACCAACCTCATCCACGGCAAAAAATGCCACCAGAATGGCCCCAAATAAGGCGAGGAAAAATTGGAAGAAGTCCGTGGCAACGACCCCCCACAATCCGGCTAATCCGGCATAGATTAAGACGAAGATGCTGACACCAATCACGCTGAGGAGTTTGAGGGTATTGGCTTCGGCATCAATGCCGAGATTTTGCCAAATTCCCAAAGCATCGACGACTTTTACCATTGCCAGCATGGCATAGCCGATGCCGATGCAGTTCATGGGAATGGCAAAGATAAAGGCTTTGACCCCCCGCAAAACGGCTGCCATATTGCCGCCATAGCGGATTTCCGTAAGTTCGGCATCGGTGATCACTTCCGATCGCCGCCACATCCGGGCAAAGATGTACACCATGATGATATGGGAGATGCCAAAGGTCCACCATTCCCAGTTTCCGGCAATCCCTCGGTTGCCGACGACGCCGGTAATGTAGAGAGGGGTATCAATGGAGAAGGTGGTGGCAGCCATACTGGTCCCCGCTAACCACCAAGGCAGCGATCGCCCGGATACAAAGAATTCTGCCAGATTCTTGGAGCCTTTGCGGGAGAGATATAACCCCACTCCCATTGTGGCAACCAGATAAAACAAAACAATTAACCAGTCAATCAGTGTCATTATTTACTTATCAAAACCTAATCGCCAATCTTAACGCGCCGCATATTCCCAATCCAAAAGGGCGATCGCAATCCATCCCCGAATCAATCCGGCATTCTCTTAGCCCGCGCAGGCGGGCTTTGTCCGTATAGCCCCACCCTTCAGGGTGTAGGGCTTCCCCCCCCTAAATTGCCCCAAGTACGCTTGCCAGCAGCGCTTTTTGGGCGTGCATTCGATTTTCGGCTTGGTCCCAAACACGGGATGCCGCCCCTTCGATCGCCCCATCGGTAATTTCTTCACCGCGATGCGCCGGTAAGCAGTGCAAAATAATAGCACTTCCATCGGCATGATTAAACAAATCTTCGTTCACCTGGTAGGGCTGAAATAGGGGAATCCGGGTTCTAGCTTCTTCCTCTTGTCCCATACTCGCCCAAACGTCGGTATAGAGCACTTGAGCCCCTTTCACCGCCTCAATAGGGTCATGGGTGATTAAGACTTCACTTTTGCCTTGGGCGATTTTTTTGGCTTGTTCAACAATAGAAGGGTCAGGTTCAAATTGTGCCGGGGTAGCGATGCGGATATTCATGCCCACCATTGCCCCTGCCAGGAGGAGGGAGTGGGCGACATTATTGCCATCGCCCAGATAGGTGAGGGTGACATCTTCCAGTTGTCCGAAACATTCACCCACCGTCATGATATCGGCTAAGGCTTGACAGGGATGTTCGCGATCGCTCAAAGCATTAATCACCGGCATTTCGGCATAGTTGGCAAAGGTTTCTAAGTCCGCCTGGTCAAAGGTCCGAATTGCGACAACATCCAAATATCGGTCTAACACCCGCGCTGTATCGGGTAAGGGTTCCCCGCGACTTACCTGGGTGACATTGGGGTTTAAGTCAATCACTTGGCCCCCCAGTTGGTACATGGCTACGGTAAAGCTGACCCGAGTCCGGGTTGAGGCTTTGGAAAACAGCAACCCCAGCACTTTTTCACATCGGGGGGTGAGGGTTCCGGCTTTCATCTGCGTCGCGAGATCCAGCAGTTGATGCAGCTCTTCAACGCACAGATCGGCAACGCTGAGTAGATCTCGTCCTGTTAATGTCGCCATAGTTCTCTTTTCTCCTGATTGTTTCGTTCTCTCTTATGGTTTGGCTTTGGGTTGCTCTGTGAGGGATTCAGACCCCAGCACCCTCATGAGATTGCTTGTCCTAAAACAGTACCAGATTCATGCCCGGGCGATCGGCATGGTTTCTCCCGGACGGTTGACAATTGATGACAATTCCCGATGATTTCCCCACAGTTGCCGCTAACTTCTCGATAATTTGGGGGGGGAATTTTCAATGCGGTGGTTAATTAGGGGTTTCTGTTGGATGAATTTTGGGGGTGGTATCGGGCTTTTACCCAACGGATAAACACTATAACTTATTACTATAAAATGTGAGAAAATTATCAATATTTTGCGACCTTTAATCGCAAAATTTAATCAGCTACACTGGCTTCAAAGTTATTCAGGATGATTTGATATAGCGGTTCGGTGGACTCAATCTGTACGGTTCAAAGCCCCTCGGATGTTCTGGGCCGCCGACGGTTTGGGACCACCATCGCCGTACCATACTACAGATGAGAAACGCTATATATAGCGACCCTAAATCATTTTGACATAAGGTCCTGCTTCCCTCGGATGTTCACCGGTCGCCAACGGTTGGGGGCCGCTGACGTCTTATGCAACGGCACCTCATGACTGCTATATATGTTTGGACTGGCGATTCGCGAATCGCGGCTACCGATGGGGATGGGGTTTTTGATTGTTTTTTGTGGGTTGGGGACTGGCGATTCGCGAATCGCGGCTACCGATGGGGATGGGGTTTTTGATTGTTT
>CAYUEH010000184.1:3954-9222 GCA_964442465.1 uncultured Laspinema sp.
CGATTCGCGAATCGCGGCTACCGATGGGGATGGGGTTTTTTGATTGTTTTTTGTGGGTTGGGGACTGGCGATTCGCGAATCGCGGCTACCGATGGGGATGGGGTTTTTTGATTGTTTTTTGTGACGTTATCGCGGTTCGGTGGACTGATGCGGTACAGACACTTAAAGGCGTGCGGTAAGCGATGCAAAGCCTTCGGTATAGCTTACTGCACTCCCAAGACGTTTCATAACTGTGGGAACCGCTATATTGCAGTCCTGGCGTGCCGTTGTGGAAGACGATGGCGGCCCCTTGGATGTTGGTGGCTGGTGAACATCCCGCAGGAGCCGAGCAATGTGACAAATCTGGCAAGGAATGCTATTTATAAATCAGCCCATTAATTATTCTGATTCGGTGGTAAATAGCATTACGAATATCAATATGATTTTCTGGTTTAATGTTCTAATAATCAGGCATTTGCCAGATTTTAATGGTTTTATCACTGCTGCCGCTCACTAGGATTTTACCATCGGCAGTCATGGCTACGGTATTGACACTATCGGAATGTCCTGTTAAGGTTTGAATTTCCTGCCTGCTTCTGAGGTCCCAGAGTTTCAGGGTGTGGTCTGAACTGGCAGAAACCAGCATTTTTCCGGCGGGACTGATGGCAAGACTATTGATGCGATCGCGATGTCCGGTTAAGGTGCAAATTTCTGTGGCTGTTTTGATATCCCAGAGTTTAATGGTTTTATCCAAACTGCCACTGGCTAAGATTAAATTTTCAGGGAATATCCCCACAGCAGTTACGCCGTCTGAATGTCCCAATAAGGGGGGAAATTCTTCTGATGTTTCTATATTCCAGAGTTTAATGGTTTTATCTAAGCTGCCACTGGCTAAGATGCGATTATTCGGACTGATTGCCAGGGAGGTTACTGCCGCTAAATGTCCGGTTAAGGTGACTAATTCTTGTCCGGTGATGCCATTCCAGAGGCGAATAGTTTGATCGAGACTGCCACTCGCCAGAAGAGTGCCATCGGGACTGAATGTGACGGCATGAACCCATTGTTTATGTCTGGTTTTGGTGAATAAAGGTTGTCCGGTTTGGGCTTTCCACAGTTTGATGGTTTTATCATTACTGGCACTAGCTAAAGTCCAACCATTGTTACTGAGTGCGACGGAATTAACGGGGTAAGAATGGCCGGTGAGGGTGAGAAGTTCTGCACCCGTTTTGAGGTTCCAGAGTTTAATGGTTTTATCCCAACTGCCACTGGCGAGGAGTTGACCCTCGGCATCTAAGGCGATCGCACTGACGGGGCGAAAATGGCCGGTGAGGGTGGCGTGACATTCGATGCCGGGAGTTTGTAAGACTTCGACTGGGGAGAGGGGTGTGGTGGCCAAATCCGGTGACTCGGGAGAGGCATGAGGATTAAAAGACGAGGAAACTTGGGTTAGATGAGACTGAAGCACTCGGGTTTCTTGTTCTAGTTGCTGAATCATATTGCTGGCGCTTCTGAGTTCATCTTGCTGCGATCGCAGGGTGGCCCAGAGGCGTTTTGCCCAAGCTACTTTGGTCCGTTCTTTTGATAAAATAATCGGTCGAATGTCCGGGGTAACTGATGCAGGATAAGGGGTCAAATCCCAGCCACATTTGGGGCAAAGATCGCATTCTCCTTTCGTAAATTTTTCTTGACAAATCGGACAGTTAGACATAAGAATTTAGAGAGACGGGCAACGGAACTGATTGAGTCTGACCCCACCCTTGATGCCATCAAGGTTAATGGTCACCAATTCCCCAGATTTTAATCTTCCCGCCATCAAACCCCGTGACAATTTTATCTCCATTGGGACCGATGACACTGCATAGCATATACCCTTCATTTCCATGAGTCGTTTTCAATGGAGGAATGGTATGAATGGGGCGAGCTTGTTCTAAATTCCAGATTTTAATCGTCCCATCATCGGAACTGCTGGCCATCATATTATTTTGGGAAATGGACACAGAAGTCACTCCACTGGAATGATCTGCCAGGGTGTACAACAGTTTGCCGGTGCCGACATTCCAGAGGCGCAAGGTGGTATCATTGCTGCCACTGGCCAAGAGATTACCATCGGGACTAATGGCAACGGAACAGACGGATCCGGTATGGTCGGTGAGGGTATGGAGTAATTCTCCGGTGAGTAAGTTTCTAATTTTAATCATATTATCATTTCCTCCACTAATTAGGGTATTTCCTTGGGGACTAATCGAGAGCGATCGCACGGTACTCGTATGTCCGTAAAAGGTCCCAATTAATTCCTGGGTGTCCAAATTCCATAAGGCAATTGTTTTATCGGCACCGCCACTCACCAGGATATTTCCTTTAGGATGAAATGCCAAAGCATTCACCCATCCCGTATGTCCTCGCAGGGTGAAGCGGAGTTTGCCGGTTTTGAGTTCCCAAAGTTTGATGGTATTGTCTCCACTGCCACTGGCGAAGAGTTCGCCAGTGGGGGAAATGGCCAGGGCGATCGCAGAACCCGTATGACCGATTGCGGTTTTAATCAGATTTCCGGTACTGATTTCCCAAATTTTGACCGTTTTATCATTACTGCCACTCACCAAAAAATTTCCATTCGGGTCAATTGCCAAAGTTCGCACAGCTTTTTGATGTTCTACGACTTGTAAGCATCGGAAAAACCGATAGGGTTGATAATCTTCTATGGCCATTTTTGCTTTAGGCAAATGACTCCGTTTAAGCAACGCATAGGCCCATCGCTGGACGGCTTCCGAGGGGTCGGCCAGGGAAGAAATCAATAAGTTAACCATTTCTGATTCAAATTCAACCGCCCGATCGTGGAGGCTTTTGGCTTCTATTTCAGTGTTTAATTCTTTGATTTTTTCCTGCAATTTAGCAGTCTTTTTTTGTTCAGATACTAATTTATTTGTTAATTTTAGTTGCTCGGATTTTGATTCATTTAACTCATCCCTTAATTCCTGTATTTCTTGAAATGAATTCGATTCTTTTTGGGGTTTTAACTGGGCTATTTCATGATGGAGGTTAGCCAAAATTTCTTGTAAATACTGGGGTTCGATCATGGGATTTCTGCTCGATGGAATAGGATGAAGGGGTTGAGAAAATAGGGGCCGATCGCCATTGCCAGGGTGTAACTCACAGAACACTTCATTCAGTCGAGTCTCTAACTCTTGGTGCCCAGCTAGGCGTTCTTGACGCTCATGGTTAATCGCCGCTTCAAGGCGATCGCGCTGTTGGCGGACTTCCTCACTCTCAAATAACAGGCGATCGACCTGTTCCTGAGCATTGATTCGTTCTTTCCCTGCCCGATCTAACCGTTCCCAAACTTTAGATAACTGTCCTTCAATGTCGGCTAATTTCCACTCTAACTGTTTAACCGCTGAGTCCCTTTCCTGAACCAGCGCCCAGACGTTGCGCGCCCAAAATAGTTTGCTCCCCTCACCGGGAGAATTCGCCTCAGGCAACTCCCCAGGCCTTAACGGGGGAGCCAAGGTTACATCCCACCCACAGGTTGGGCAGAATGTCTGTTCCCCCTCTACATATTCAGTGCCACACACCGGACATTTAGACGCACCCAAAAATACCGTATCCATGCTTTCTATCCGCCAGAAATTCGATCACCCATATCGGCATCTATTGTTATGCTAATGGTTTCCCATCCCTTTAGCCCAGGACGTCGGTATTGCCTTCAATCGATACAGGACTTACGGATCACGGCTACATTTAGAGTTTTGAACCTGGACTGGCATCAGTCCTAGGATAGGGGGGTGACGAGGTTGCTCTTCAACCCCTGTCATGCAGCAACTCAGCTTGTAAAGCTGGCTTGAGGCGTTCGTACTCCAAGTAAATCGATCGCACCAGTGTCAATGCCTCTGGGGGTAAGAGCGTTCCCGCTTCTGAACTCGTTCGTCCGAGCTTTTCTAGCTCTTTGCTCAATTGCGCCAAGGGTTTCGCGCCGAGGGTGGCACTGGTTGATTTTAAGGTGTGAGCCGATCGATGGAGGGTGGGAGCATCTTGTTGCTGGACCGAGGTTTCCAGGGTTTCTAACAGATTGGGTAAATCCTTTAGATAACTCTCAACCACTTCAATAAACGCTTCTGGCTCATCTTCCCCCACCATTTCTCGTAAGTTTTGTAACGCTTTGACATCAATGGGAGGTTCAGGACTGGAGTCGGACAATGAAGAATTAGACATGGGAGTTGGGGGGGATGGGGGGGATGGGGGGGATGGGGGGGATGGGGGAGATGGGGTGGATGGGGGAGATGGGGTGGATGGGGGTACGGAATCAGAATAGAGATGACATCCAGCCAGTGCTTGAGCGAGGGCTTCCATGCGAATGGGTTTGCTGATGTAATTATCCATTCCTGCTTGCAGACAGATTTCGCGATCGCCTTGCATGGCATTAGCCGTCATGGCAATAATCCAAGGGCGTCCCATCGGAGAAACATCCCGGCGTTCGCTCCATTCTAAGCAGATGTGACGGGTGGCTTCTAAACCATCCATTTCAGGCATTTGCACATCCATGAGAATGACATCGTAGCTTTGACGATTCAGAGCGGCGATCGCCTCCAAGCCGTTACTGGCGACATCGGCACGATATCCCATCCGTTCTAAAATCCGCAACGCCACCTTTTGGTTCACCACATTATCTTCCGCCAACAGAATCTTCAGAGGGCGATCGCCCTTGAGAGGAGTTGACGGACGAGGGAAAGCGGGAGCGCGACGGCCCTTTGAATCCTTCCCATTCGATTGCCGAGAGAAAATCCCAATCAAGATATCAAACAGTTGGGATTGTTTGATAGGTTTACTCAAAAACGCTGCAAAATCAACTCCAGCCGCTTCCCGAGAAACGGGTTGCCACCCCAGAGAAGTCAACATGACTAAAGGTAAGCGATCGCCATCAGGGAGTTGACGAATCGCCGATGCTAGGGCCAACCCATCCATCTCCGGCATCTGCATATCCAAAATAGCCAGGTCAAAACGGGGTTTTGACTCTTGCAAAAGAGCCAACGCTTCAGGGCCCGAAGCTGCTGCTGTGGTTAACATTCCCCAGGATTGGGCTTGGCGGGTGAGAATCAGGCGATTAGTGGCATTATCATCCACAATCAGTAAATGCTTGCCCGTGAGTTGCGGCACTTCATCATCTGGACTCACCGAGGCAAATTCCGAAGTGGCTGCTGCCTGAATAGTGAAATGGAACGTCGAACCGACGCCGACTTGACTTTCCACCCACATCGTACCCCCCATCAGTTCGCTCAGGCGCTTGGCGATCGCCAA
>CAYUEH010000185.1:0-1728 GCA_964442465.1 uncultured Laspinema sp.
ATTCTGCGCGATCCAACTTTCTCCAATTCCGGTTAATCCTGATAACCGTTCCATCTCCTGGGCTGAACTTGCTGGGGCAACACTTGCGCCGAGTAGCAGAGTTGCGGCTATAGCCAATGCTGGACGAGATAGCAGTAATAACCCTTGATGCACCATTGTTTTGATTCCTGATTTGTGAATTGGTTGAGTGATTCGTTGAGCGTTAAAACTTAAATTGGAAGGGGCCGATCGCCTTTGTTTTTGGTCTTTTTTGTGATTTTTGGTGGGTTGGGAGAACCACTGATTTCACTGATTTTCACGGAAAATTTGATGATTTTGGGTTGGATGGGTGGAATTATGGATGGTTTTTTTGGAGCAGGTTTTGGGTGGATTGGTTGGGGTTTATTTATTCAATTGGGGTAAGGATTTCGACACCATAACATAGGGTTAGAGTTGAATTCTGTAAAATTTTATATTTTTTTAATGTTTTGAGAGAATTTTTGTGGGATTTAAGTGAGTTTGGGTGATTTTATAGTGAGAAAAGGGCCGATTCTGGTGGTTGATTGATCGGAAAATGTTGCTACATTCAGACCAGACCTTTCAAATCTGGGTTAGGGGGAATTTGGAATTTGGCAATCTTTCTAGTAAAATTGGGGGAATCTGGTCTATGTTTATACTGTTTAAAATTGTTCATGAATTTTTCCAAGGTGTTTTATGAAACGTCGTTATTTTCTTCAGGGTGCAGGGGCGGCTTTAGGGGCTTTAGGGTGGAGTCAATTAGAGATTCAGCGCCAGGGATTACGATATGCTCAGGTTTTGGCTCAGGATACGCCGCGCAAGTTGGCTTTGTTGGTGGGAATTAATGACTATTCTCAGGCGCAGGTTAGTCCGTTACGGGGATGTATTACCGATGTTGAATTACAGCGAGAATTGTTGATTCATCGGTTTGGATTTAATCCCCAGGATATTTTGATGGTGACGGATGATACGGCGATTAAACCGACTCGGGCGGGGTTGATTGAGGCGGTGGAATCTCATTTAATTGCTCAGGCAAAACCGGGGGATGTGGTGGTGTTCCATTTTTCGGGACATGGCGCCCAGGTGGTTAATCCTTATAATCCCTTGGGGAATCCTCGGGAACGGTTGAATAGTACCTTTGTTCCCAGCGATCGCCAGATGTTAGTTCAGGAAGAACAGACGATGGTTTCTGATATTATGGGGGCGACTTTGTTCCTGTGGATGTCGGCAATTAATACGGAAAATATTACGGTAGTTTTAGATAGTTGTCACTCCGGGGGTGGCAAGCGGGGAAATTTGACAATTCGGGCAATTCCTGGTGGTGGATATCCCAGTTTGGCGGAACAGGAATATCATCAGCAGTGGGTGTCTAAGTTGGGAATTTCACAAGAGAAGTTTGTGGAGGACCGGCAAAAGGGAGTAGCAAAAGGGGTGGTGATTGCTTCGGCAGCAGCGACGCAGTTGGCGGCAGATGCGGCGTTTGAGGGGTTCTTTGCTGGGGCGTTTACTTATGTTCTCACCCAGTATCTATGGCAGAAAACGGGCAGTCACACCGTGCAGACGGTGTTGGGGAATGTCTCACGGAGTACGATGCGGATTTCTTCGACTCGGCAAGTTCCGGAGATGGAGGTTAAACCGGGAAGCGGGAATGAATCGAAACCGACTTATTTTCTGCCGGTACAGTCCAATCCGGCAGAGGCGGTGATTACGGCAGTGAATGGCGATCGCCTG
>CAYUEH010000185.1:1828-9219 GCA_964442465.1 uncultured Laspinema sp.
CTCAAGAGTAAGTTTCGGGCATTGTTGGCGGCGCGACTGGTGAAGTTGACTTTGAATGCGGAATCCTCTCGGTTGAATGTATCAATGGGGTTGAAAGTGTTGCAGGGGTCTCAGGCGCAGTTTGCGGCGAGTGCATTTACGGCGCGAGGGGGGATGGGGAGAACGACTGAAGTCGTTACTACGAACGGGGGAGAGATTCCGAGGGTTTCCGTTGGGGTGGAGGTGCAGTGTGAGGTTGCGAATGGGGAGAGTCGGGATTTGTATGTGACTTTGTTGGTGATTACGACGACGGGGGAATTGGTGGTGGTTTTTCCGAATAGTTGGACGGCAGGGGTTGATGCAGCGTTGGTGAAGGCAGGGGAAACCCGGTTGATTCCGGATGGCAGTCGGGACCCGTTTAAGCTGACGATTTCACCGCCCTTGGGGACGGCGGAAATTTTGGCGATCGCCAGTTTATCTCCTTTGCGGACTTCCTTACAACAATTACAACAAATTGCCGCAGCGCGAGGGACAAGGGAGGGGGTTTTAGGGTTGGAAGAAGAATCCATTTCAGCGGTAGAAAATTTATGGGCCGATTTGAACCAAACTCGCAATATTACGGCTTCGTTTGACCCGCGTTCTCGGATTGCTCAAACGGAGCAAATGGCGGCTTTATCCATTACGTTTCAGGTAGTTTGATGTTGAGATGGCCCGGGGGTTGATTCTAGGTGTGGCGAGAGAAAAATTGAGAGCATGGATGGGGAATCATCCGGGCTAAGAGTTTGGGGGCTGTTGAGAATAATTGATGGGAGTTTCTTGACAAATTTATCTTGACGAAATGAGCTTGTAGTTGATATAATAAAATATTGAAAAGCATAGATTCTTGGAAAATGCAGCCCGTGCAAGGATTGGGACTGTAAAGAGATAATTTAGGGTGCGATCGCCGAATTTTGAACCGCAGGGGATGTGTTCCGAGATGCGTTGAAAGGCTAAAGGGACTCAGGTTGCGATCGCGGTTTGATTTGCTTGCGTATCATTAACGATAGAGGTCTCATAATGAACAAATTAAGCATGATGCCGATCGCCCTGGTATTTTGGTCGGTATTGGCTATATCTGCAAGTTTGGCACAACCCATCGCCCCTGCTGCTGATGGGACGAATACCACCGTTACCCCCGAGGGAAATCAGTTTAATATTACGGGGGGTTCTCTCTCAGGCGATCGGCTGAATTTATTCCATAGTTTTGATAAATTTGGCCTAGATGCCGGTCAAGTTGCCAACTTTTTATCCTCTCCAGAAATTCAAAATATCCTCGGACGAGTCACGGGTGGGGATGCTTCTATTATTAATGGACTCATTCAAATCACCGGAGGCAATTCCAATTTATTTTTAATGAATCCAGCCGGGATTTTATTCGGTCCCAACGCCTCGTTAGATGTCCCCGCTTCATTTACCGCCACCACCGCTACAGGAATTGGGTTCGGAAATGATTGGTTTCAGGCAGTGGGAGAAAATAATTGGGGCAATTTAGTCGGAACGCCCAGTCAATTTGCCTTTGAGCTTTCCCAACCGGGAGGGATTGCTAATTTAGGCAACTTAACCCTATCACCCGGACAGAATTTAACCCTATTGGGCGGAACTGTACTCAACGCCGGTACTCTTTCTTCTCCTGGGGGAAATATTACCGTTGCAGCAGTTCCGGGAGAGAGTCGGGTCCGGATTTCTCAACCCAATCATTTACTGAGTTTGGAAGTGACTCCCTCTCCTACTCATCCTCTCACCTCCCAAATCGCCCCCCTGAGTTTGCCAGAACTCTTAACCGGAAATGGGGTGAATCATGCCAATCAGGTGCAGGTGAATCCCGATGGGACAATCGCCCTCACTGGGTCTCACTCCAGGGTTCCGGTGGAATCGGGGGATGCGATTGCCTCCGGTGAAATTAATGTCACTGGGGAATCGGGCGGCACCGTCCAGGTATTGGGTGAAAGGGTTGCCGTTGTTGGTGCCCATATCGATGCGTCTGGGATAAATGGCGGGGGTACGGTTCTGGTGGGGGGTGCATATCAGGGTCAAGGTCCAGTTCTCAATGCCTCGGATACCTTTGTGAGTCGGGATTCGATGATTGCTGCCGATGCCTTATCCGAAGGTGATGGAGGGCAAGTGATTATTTGGTCTGATGATAGCACAACCTTTTTTGGGACAATTCAGGCGCGGGGAGGAGTTGAACCAGGGAATGAACCTCAAAATGGTGGATTTGTAGAAGTATCGGGCAAGAAAACCCTAATTTTTCGGGGAACAGTGGATCTAAGTGCGCCCAATGGGAGTTTAGGAACTTTGCTCCTCGATCCAGAAAATATTATCATTGTCAGTGGCAGTGGGGGAATAGACGATAGCGAACTCGATGCCGATATTCCATCCGGACAAGCAGAGGGGGTGATTTTTGCGGGGGATGGGACTGGAGACTACACCATCTCGGAATTTGCTTTAGAGGGTTTGCCAGGAAGTGCAAATGTCATCCTACAAGCAACGAATGATATTACGATTGAAGACTTGTCTGATAATTGGCTCTCTTTTCAGGTAGGAACGGGTTCTCTTTCTTTTGTTGCCGATGCTGACAACAACGGAATCGGTTCGTTTGTTATGCAAAATTTAGATAATACGATCGAGGCACCCGGGAGAAACCTCTCTATTTCCGGGGCGAGTATAGCCGTCGGGGATATTTATACGGGATCTTATGACATCATCAGTTCTGATGGCGGTTCAATTAGCCTCACGGCAACAAATGGTACGATCCAAGCGGGGATGTTAGACTCACGTGTATATACTTCAAATATCCCAGCAGGAAATGGTGGTACAGTTACATTAAATGCTACTCAAGGAATCTCTCTCGGGGAAATTGATTCTACCTCTTTCTCTAACTCGGGAAATAGCGGAAATGGAGGAAAAATTGAAATTAAGACTAGAGAGGGTGATTTGAGGATCAGTGGCTCTCTTAACTCCTACTCCCTAAGTTATGATCAAGGAGATTCGGGTCATGGGGGAGGTGTTTTTTTAGAAGCGAGCCAGGGTGATATTTATATGGGTACTGTAATTGATTCATCTACTGGGGGTTCTTCGTCTCAGGAATTTCATGGAGGCAATCTTCAAATTTTTGCAGGCAATAGTATTTATTTGAATGAGTCTGTCCCCCTTTCAATTATAACAAGAAATTGGAGTTTTGGTAATGCAGGAACGATTACATTCACCGCAGTAAACGGTAGTATTTTAATAAAATCTGATGGATGGATATCATCTTCTGCCTTTGGAGAATCAAAGACGGGTAATGCAGGGGATATTATCTTTAATGCTCTAAATGGGAGTGTGATTACAGATTACCTTGAGTCTTATACAGTTTTGTGGTCCGGTGAAGGAACTGCCGGTAATGGGGGAAATATCCGAATCAATGCAGCCGATCGCATTACTATCAACTCAGTTAACACGAGCAGTGCAGGTCCTGGTAGGGGTGGAAACCTTGAGTTAACCGGAAGTCAAGTAGAGTTGCCGACAAGCTATGCTTCTGTCGGAACAAATTTGGGTAATTTTATTTTAGAACCCAGGACATCTAACGCCAACATTTTTCTCTCTTCACCCAGTAAAGTACCGGGAAGTTTAACCGTAACCGATCAGGAAATAGGCCCTCTCAGTTCCGGTTTTCAATCAATGACTATCGGACGGAGTGATGGAAGTGGAACGGTCTTTATTGATAACATGAGTTATTATGCCCCGTTAACGGTACTCTCACCGAATGGATCAATCGTAGTCAACGGAGCAATTGAGGCTTACAATAATGCCTCTCTCACCCTAGAAGGTCCGACGATTCTCAATGGAAATATCACCACTTATTTCGCACCCATCACGATTATTGGTAATACAACCCTAGATAGCAACCCCATTACCCTGACGTCATGGGATGGGACGATTACGTTGGATGGACTCGTCAATGGTAATCAATCCCTCACCTTGGATGTTGGGGGCGGAGATATCACTATCACCGGAGCGATCGGGCGTGTCACTCCCATCGGTGACCTCACGGCCAATAGTACCGGAATAACCAGTTTTGGCGCTTCTATTACCGCTGCCAGCCTCACAACCGATGCCGGAGGAACGACCCAACTCAATGGCAATGTTACCACCAGTGGAGAGATAGGACAAGTCTATGGAGATCATGTGATAACAAGTGGGGATGTCACGTTGTCAACGGTCACACCGAATGGCTCAATCGTCGTCAACGGAGCAATTGAGGCTGACAATAATGCGTCGCTTACCCTGGAAGGGTCTACCATTCTCAATGGAAATATCACGACTTCTAATGCACCCCTCACTATTATAGGTGACCTCAACCTAGAGAGCAACCCAATTACCTTAACGTCATTGGATGGGACGATTACGTTAGATGGAGTCGTCAACGGCAATCAATCTCTGACTTTAGAAGCGGGAAGTGGAAATATTGAGATCACCGGGGCGATCGGTGATGTAACTCCGATTGGCAATCTGACCGCGAATAGTACCGGAACAACCCGTTTTGGCGGTTCGATCGCCCTTGAAAGTCTCACAACAGATGCCGGGGGAACCACCGAACTCAATGGCAATGTCCTGACATCAGGAGCGATCGGACAAGTCTATGGGGATAATGTTACGGCCATTGGAGATATTACCTTAAGTGCGGACGAAATGAGTTTCGCTGGAACGATCGCTGGAACGGGTCGCCTGACTCTACAACCGACCACCGTAACCACCCCGATCGCCTTGGGAAATTCCACCGATAGCGGGGTGGATATCCTTGATCTCACCGCAGCAGATTTAGCCGCTATCCAGGGGTTTAGCGCCCTCACGATTGGCAGTGAGGATGGGAGTGGGGAGATTTCCAGTAGCACGTTCTCTCTCCAAGTCCCGACTCAGATTCAATCGGGAAGTGGTCCGATTACTTTAAACGGAGAGATCAACGGATCTCAACCCCTGAACGTTACCTCGGAAACGGGAGATATTACCCTATTCGGGGCGATCGGGAATACAACCCCTCTCTTAAATTTAATCGTGGATACCGGGGGAATTGTCCACCTTGCTGACTCCATTATCACTAATGGTCCTCTGGGTGTATCAATCGCCGGAACCGGAGGAATTAACCTAACGGGACCCGTCACAATTAATAGTAGTACCGGCAATGGGACAATCGCCTTAAGCGGGCCCGTCAATGGTCCTTCATCCCTCATCCTCAATGCTGGTACTGGCGCAGTTACCTTAGACCAATCCGTAGGGGAGAACACACCCTTAACTCAATTGGCAATTACAGGGGGGGATATTACCGCCGATGGGGATTTATCCGTAGATTCAGGGGATATCAACCTCACGGGAGATAATATTAGTCTGCCTAACATCATAACCTCGGAGGGGGGAAATGTGGCGATCGCCAATTCGGGTATCCTCAATTTGAATGGACAACTCTCTCTGGATGGCAGCTTCTCCCAAACCGGAACTGGACCTGTTTTTATAACCGATAATATTATCACCAGTGATGATCCTATCAGTTTTAATAGTCCGGTTACATTGACCGCACCCGCATGGATGAGCGCTGGGACGGGTACAATCTCGTTTAATAATACGATTAGTGCCGGGAGTAACCATCTAAGTCTCACTGCGGACGATATGGAATTGGGCGGGGCAATCACGGGGACGGAATCTGTATTCCTAGAACCGAGTTCTAGCGATCGCAATATTCAAATCGGAGGCATTCCCAGCAGTAACGCACTCAATCTTTCTGCTACGGAATTAAACCAATTTCAACCCGGATGGCAAACAATTTTTATCGGACGTTTTGATAGTACAGGAACCCTGACGATCGCACCCGTCACCCTGGCGAATCATTCCTATTTCTTTGCAGGAGGAAGCGGTACGATTGCAGTGGAGGGATTACTCCAAGGTATATCCGGTGCAGACTTTACCTTCTATGGATCAGCCATCCAACTGGCGAGTAATATCCAAACTCAGGGAACAGATATTTTCTTTAATGGAGATGTCACCCTAGGGTCCGATGTCACCGTAAGTACGGGGTTGACATCAGCGGGAAGGATTCGCTTTTTGGGGACTGTTAATGGAACCCATCAACTCACCTTGGAAGCTGGGTTAGGCAGCGTCTATTTGGATAGTCCCGTAGGTGAAATATCACCCTTGTCAGGGGTCACGATTACGGCTAATACAACCTTCTTAAACTCCTCATTCCGGACCATCGGAGATATCATTTTCAATAGCGAGTTAAAGATTAGAAACAATCCTACCCTTTCTACTCAAACGGGAAATATTCAGTTTAATCAGCCCGTCAATAGTGAAGTAAGTGAAGTAAGTGAAGTACCTCCTGAAGTACCTCCTGAAGAATCGCCTGAAGAATTTTCTGAAGTATTTCCAGGGAGTTTAAGATTGAGTGCACCGGCAGGAACAATTACCTTTGATCAAGCAGTTGGATCTGTAATTCCCTTAACGCTATTAGAGGTGACTGAGGCGATTAGGGTGATTGCCAATGCCTCATTAAATGCGAATTCAGTGCTACTCTCCGGGAATACCATTCAACTCAACAACTCCGTCACCACAACCGGGGGTGATGTGAGTATTACCGCCAATAATCAGCTAAATATTGGGGATATTACCACATCCGGAGGTGAGATTCGCGTCATTAACAAGATGGGAAATACCCATGCCGGAAACTTGGATAGTTCTAATCCCGATGGGACCGGAGGAGTAGTCGCTATTGAAGCACCCAATGGCGCTACCATCGCTGGTAATCTGACTTCTACCGGACAAACTGGGGGAAATATCCGGGTGATTGCCCGCGATCGCATCTCTGTGGGTAACATCGACTCCTCCGGCAGTATCGGCAGTGGCGGTAATGTCTTGATCGACCCGGAAAACGATACCCAAGTCGGATATATCAACGCCCAAGGCGGTAATTCTGGGACTGGGGGAGATATCTTGATCCAAACCGGACAGTTTTTCCGGGCAACCCATACCTTTAGCGATCGCGACGGACAAACCGCCAGTCTTTCATCTGCTGGGGGACAAGGTGGCGGTAGCATTTCTATCACTCATGGCGGAGGTGAGGTTGAAACTCCCTTTGTTATCGGAGATTCCAGCAAAAATGGGACTGCTGGGGTGATTACCAGTGGCAGTCATATTCTCACATTGGGAGAATCCTTCCTCGGTCCCGTGACTCGGGGAAATATTCGCCTAATCACTGCTGAAGTAAGCCCACCCATTGAGCTACCCGTTGAACCACTGACCCCGGTTGAGCTACCAAGTGAGCCACCCATTGAACCACCCATTGAGCCACCAATTCCACCCATTGAGCCACCAATTCCACCCATTGAGCCACCCATTGAGCCACC
>CAYUEH010000186.1:0-9129 GCA_964442465.1 uncultured Laspinema sp.
ACTGTGTCCTTTGATGCCGTCAGGCGCTGAAATTCACTCCATTAACAGAGGTATTATGACGTTCGCAACACAATCTAATCCGAACCCAGCAGCGCCTGTCCAATCATCTTGTATTGAACTTCATTTTCCGGTAAAAGGTAAAACCTGGTGTGCAGACCAGAATTATCGCCTATTGGGAGCAATTGCCAAGGAACACCCAAACCTGCATCAACTTGAGGGCTTCGCTGTCAATACCATCTCTGGGATTGCTGATAAACAAGGCAAAATCGAACTCACTCATGCTTCTCGGTTATCCTTACGTTGTCCGAGTGAGTCTCTATTAATAGCATTACCCTTAGCCGGAAAAACTCTAAAAATTGGTGCAGATTCTATCTCATTAGGATATCCCGAAGTTCGTCCCTTGCGTCCGGTTAGTGAATTAAAAGCCCGGTTGGTGACCATTAAACATCCTTCAGGAAACTTTAGCCAGGTCACACCAGACTGGTTTTTGGGAGCCTGCGATCGCCAGTTGAAGGCATTAGGAATTGATGCCCCTGTCGGTATTCCTGCTGACGACGATGGACAACCCGCTCGTAAAGCCCTAAAAATTAAGGGCAAAACCATTGTCGGCTACAGTGTGATTGTGGCAAACCTATTACCCGAACAATCTATCATGCTACAAACCCGAGGAATCGGGGGGAAACGACGGATGGGTTGCGGTTACTTTGTTCCCTATCGTCTTCAAACTGGTGAGTGAGGGAACAGATGATGAACGGTAATTTATTAGCCAAAAGTAAGCCAAAACGGAGTCTCCAAGACCACTTGACGGATACAGAAGAAGCGGCTCGTTGGATTTTCTGCGATCGCATTCTCAAAAACTGGTGTCGTTTCTTTAAGAGCGATCCAACCCTATTTCTCCGGTTACTCCGTGTCGCAGCCCTGTTTCATGATCTGGGAAAAGCAAACCATGAGTTTCAACAGATTTGTCATGGTCAACGGGTTAAACAAACCCTACGGCATGAATGGCTATCTGCCTTAGTTTTACATTTAGAAACCGTCCGATTCTGGCTAGATCCTGCTGAAAACTTTGATTTTGAAGTGGTGGTTTCAGCCGTCCTCGGTCATCACATGAAGGCGGATGATAACTGGTCGAATACTTGTAAAACTGCCATCAAAATCCTGGATTTGGATTTAAACTCAAAACAAGTTCAATCGGTCTTGCTTCAGGTTGGCGAAATTTTGGATCTCAAAGAAGTTCCAGAAAACCTTCCTGAGCAGTGGAACTTTGATGACCCTATTTGGAAAGCCGCCAGAAACGATGGACGGTTCACTGGAAAGAAAGCGTTTCAACGTTCGATCCGGCGCGATCCGAAACGACGAGGTTTACATTTAGCCGTGAAAGCCGGCCTGGTAGCAGCAGATACTGCCGCTTCGGGGCTGATCCGTGAAGGTCATTCGATTCAAAACTGGATTAAGGAACACCTGCATAAACCCCATCTCACTGTTGAGGACTTGGATCGGGACATTCTTCAGCCTAAATATAAGAAGTTGAAACGCACATTTGAGGACCTTTATCGCTTCCAGCAAAATGCCCAAAACCTTGGCGATCGCGCTTTATTACTCGCTGGATGTGGTCGCGGCAAAACTCTAGCGGCATATCTTTGGGTTCGTGGGGTGATTCGTCGGGGAACGTATCCCATTGGTCGTGTCTTGTTTCTCTATCCCACTCGGGGAACCGCCACGGAAGGTTTTAAAGACTATGTGCAGGCTGCACCTCAGTCTGATGCCGGTTTGTTTCATGGAACCAGTGTCTATGAACTTGAACAACTCATGGAGTCACCCGATGATAGCGATTCGAGTCATGGCAAGTCCGATTATCGAACCGATCCCCGTCTATTTGCCTTGGGATTATGGGGAAAACGCTATCTGTCGGCCACAGTTGATCGGTTTTTAGCCTTTCTCTCGTTTGACTATGGTTCGACAGTGCTATTGCCCATGTTAAGCGATGCAGCGATTGTTCTGGATGAAATTCACGCCTACGATCGCCGGATGTTCGATCAAGTGGTGGCGTTTTTGAACGCATTTGATATTCCCGTTTTGTGTATGACCGCGACTCTATCTGAAGTCCGACGCAACGAACTTGAAGACCTCGGCTTAGAACGCTATCCCCGAGATCGCCAAGAATTAGAGGATCTCGCCCAAGAAGAAGAGCGCGATCGCTACCACATCCAACACTGTCAGCCTACGGTCGCCCAGCAAGCCGCGATCGAAGCCTATCAAGCCGGGAAACGGGTGCTTTGGGTCGTCAATACCGTTCGCCGTTGTCAGCAGATCACCGGGGAGATCCAGGGAATTTTAAGCGATTTGGGGGACAAGGAGAGCGAGGTGCTGTGTTACCACAGTCGTTTCAAACTTGTCGATCGCAACCGACGACATCAACAAGTGGTTAAGGCGTTTAAACAGTCGGAAGATAAACCGAGCCAGAGGGCGATCGCCATCACCACTCAAGTCTGTGAGATGAGTCTTGATCTTGATGCAGACGTGTTAGTTACGGAACTCGCACCCTGTAGCGCCTTGGTACAGCGATTTGGGCGCAGTAACCGCCATGGAACCTTAGATTACTCACAAATCTGGGTATACGACCCCGAAAAACCCGCTCCCTATTCCGAGGAACAGCTTAAACGCGCTCATGAGTTTCTTCACGCGGTTATGGAGGCACAACCCTACAGTAGTCAGAAACTGCTCACGGAACAGTTGGAGCGTTACGGAGAACGGGAAACGAAAGCCGATAAGAATGCTCCTTTTCTGACTGGGGGCTATTTTGCCAACCGCGAGTCATTCCGGGATATCGATAACTGGACTCACGACTGTATTTTATGGCAGGACTTGGAGGAGGCGATCGCTCGGATCGAGGCCAAAGACCCCACCTGGCACGAGTTGGTGCTTCCCGTCCCCAATTTTGTCCCGACTGACCGACCCAGTGACGCCCAACACCAGTTTCTCAAGTATCTACGTCTGGCCCCCGATGCTCCTTACAGTGAAACCGTAGGATTTCAAGCATGATTGAACTCACGTATCGACTAGGACAGCTTCCAAGTCCCGCCTATCGCGCCGGACTCGCTGGACTGGTGTTTTTAATTCGCTATCTCCACCGCGCTCAGCCCGAAACAGAACCCCTGATTTACACCGATATTGATCCATGTGGGGCAACCTTTCACTGCGAACCAGAGGGGTTACAGGCATTGATGAACTTGGCATTTGATGCCCATTATGAGTTGAAATTCTCCAAAAGCAAAATCAAAAATCCCATTGAAATCCAAGAGACCGAGGACGGTAAACTCTATGGTTGGAATCTGCTAGTGGTCAAGGCGGCACCGTTACAGGAGCATGATCCATCGGGACTTTGGACTCAACTTTGGTCAGACTGGTTATTGAATAGTATCCGGGCAATTCCTAAATCCCGCAAACCCTTTCAACTGCGAGCCAAGGGTGAGTCAGTGGCAATTGATAAACTCTGGAAAGCCTTACAAAAACCTGATGCCAAGGTAGGGCTAAGTTCATCGGCGCTCATTGGTGCAGAAGCCAAAACATCTGAGGGAGTCTCTCTCAATGATACCAATGCCCAACAATTCTTATTGAATTTCTGGTGTTATGTGAGTCAGCCTTATGTGCCTTGTCGGTTTGACAGTGATGGCAAACGGGAAGATTGGGGCTATGCTGTTGCCATTCCCGATGTTCAGAACTTAGAGGACTTCATTGATGGATTTGCGGAGTTTCTTGAACGCCGTCCTCAGAATCCACCTCAATATAAGGGGTATCGACCGTTAGGTGCTCTTGTGGAACTCCCGGAGGAAGCGGCTCTGGATTCCTTGCGGCTGATTCGAGAACGGATGACCCAGAGCAATCTGGCCAGCACCTTTGAATATGACGTTTTGGGGTTTGAAGTCTGTCATGGGGTTCGCACGAATGCCCAACGGGGTCCGGATGTGATGACCATTAGCTATATTCAACCAGATTTAGGCCGGGATAGGGGCTACGACCGTATTCGGGGAGCATTTCGTTGTCCTTGGTTTCGCCGACATTTACTACAAAATTTGCTGAAGGCTCGCCCTTGGACAGCTCGTTGGGGAGACGTGCTGTCACCAGCATCTCAGAAGTGGTTTGATGATCGCTTCTTTCCCCATGATTGTCAACTTGTCTTTAATTTGGAGAAAAACGTTGTGGAATTTTCGGAATTAGCTCACATCATTAAATCCTTGTGCGATCGCTATCTCAATGCTCGTTTGGCCAGCAAAAACCAAGATATTACCTGGGAAAACAAACATAAACTGGCTCGACAAGAATTTCTGTCGGTGCGATCGCGCAGTCAAAAAGAAGCATTTCGAGAGTATTTCTTTGGCACGTTATGCAGTCAAGTTACTCCGGTTGTGCCTGTCAAAATGGATGATTCTCTCTCTAAACAAGAAAATGCTCAGGCGATGGAGCAAGAAAAAATGCGTCAGACCATTTTATTGGCGCAAGCCATCGAGCAAGACACAGAAACTATTCGGGGTCTAACAATGTTGGCATTGGCAAGTAATTTTAAAATTGCTGAAACAACAGATAAAAAATCCCCCAAAGAAGCGAGTTAACTCGTTTTCTCCCTGAAACACTTTACCTCAGATACCCAATCGGGATTGTTTACTCTGTCAAATTGTATTCACAATTATGTCCACTTCCAATCCATCTCTTAATCTGTTCGCAACGGTCTTGACTCATGCTGCTCCAAGTAGTAATTATCGGGGTGAATCAGAACAAAATCGAACGGTTCTACAGAAAATTGCCCGAGGGGAACATCAATATGCCATTGTTTCTGCCGACTCAATTCGTAATGCCATGCGGGAAACCTTGGCTCAACTGGGTTTTTCTTGTAACCGTGTTCGCATTCAGGATGAAGGTCAATTAGCGGTTTCCTTTGAGAACTTGCCCAACCCGGAGCAATACGCAGACGACTGGGCGTTTGGTTACATGGTCGCGGATGAGAAAAAATATGGAAAAGACATGAGCCATCCGACAAAACGAGATAGTATTGTGCGACTGAACATAGCCGTGGCACTGGCTCCCTATCGTTTTGAAGCCAGTTTGCACCAATCTCCCAAGAATGTAGAACGGAAACCCCGAACTAAAGTCTTTTGGTTCAATTCTAAGGAGTCAGCATTACTTCATCGTGAGGCAAGTTATACGGCATTTCAATATCCATTTGCATTGTCGGGTCGGGACTGTCAGACGAATCCAGAATGGACGAAAGGATTGCTACAAGCGATCGCCCAGCTAAATAACGTCGCCGGTGCCCATGCTCGTAGCTATTTCGAGTTTGCCCCTCGTTCGTTAGTGGTTCGCTTAACTCCTAAACTGGTGGCGGGTTTTGATACCTATGGGTTTGATGAAACGGGAAACTGGCGGGAACTCTCCCGTTTAAATGACGACGACCTACCGGCTACGGAATTTTGGCTGGCTGGGGACTGTGTTCGTCAAATGACACAGGAGCAGGTTAAACAGTTAACAGAAGCGGGTGCTCATCTCTATCAGAACCCGGATCGCCTCTTGGAAGACCTAACGGCTGCATTTTTAGGAGGCTCCGATGGTACTGCTGCTTAGGTTAAAGGCTCCCTTTGCTGCTTTTCGTCCCTTACAAGCGGGGACATTTCGTGCAACCGCCCCAACTATGTCTCCCACAGCCGCCTATGGCTTAGTGCTGAATCTAGCCGCCATTGAAACTCGGGATTGGAGCAAGATTAGCAAATCAGCGACTCCAATGTTGAAGAATCTGCCAAAAGTTGAGATTGCGATCGCCAATCGGGTTGAGCCAGAAACGGCGATTCTGTTTCAGCAACTGCATAATGTCCCTGTGGGGAACGTTAAACCAGAACAATGGGAACGCACCCAGGGATGTAAACCCAATATCAAGCCAGTGCGTCGAGAGATTTTGGTGGACTTTGAAGCGGTGATCGCGGTGCGTTGCGAGATGCCGTTGCGATCGCGCATCCTGGCGGGTTTAGAGGGAGAATATAATGGCGATCGCTATGGGTTACCGTTTGCGGGAGACAATAACTTCTTATTTGACACCATTGAGGTTTTGCCGGCGGTGGCCCCCCTCCCTTGGTATTCTCGTATCGCAGAGGACGATGGGCCACGACGAGGGGTTTGTCGATTAACCACTTGGATTGATCGCACTCAATCGAGCCAAACAGTGGTTGAAACCTTTGCTCCCATTTCTAAACCCACGGTGGAACCGCCAGAAGGAGCCTGGACCATGTTACCTCGCCCATAATTCTCGTTGGGGGGCGATCGCTCTCGTTAAAATTGAGCTAACTCGCCTCCCATCTGAACCGTTCCAATGATTACCACCATTACCACCTCTCCCCTCACCCTCGATGACTTCCTAGCCTTACCTGAGAGTGATGTCACCTATGAACTCCTCGATGGACAAGCAATCTCCAAAATGTCGCCCAACTTTCGCCATTCTCGTAGCCAAAAGAAACTCCTATTTTTACTCGACGCTTGGGCGACAGACAAAGGCTTTGTTCAACCTGAATGGGCCGTTCGACTGCAACGCAATGGCAACGATTGGGTTCCTGTCCCGGATTTACTCTATATCTCCTTTGAACGGCTTTCCCCCGATTGGGATGAGGATGCGCCTTGTCCCATTGCGCCGGAATTAGTCATAGAAATTGTCTCGCCGGGTCCATCTTTTGGGGCGATCGCCGAGAAAGCCAGCGCCTATCGATTAGCGGGAGTGTTACGAGTTTGGGTGGTGGATTCCCAGCATCAGAGTCTCACCGTCTTTGCCCCCGATCAGATGCCGCGAATTTATCGACAACTGGAGTCGATTGAGGATTCCCTATTCCCAGAGCTTTCACTGCTCACCGGAGATATTTTTTAACCAATATCATCCTTTATGCCAATTTTTTGGGAGCCGGAAGTATGACTGCCGACTCCCTTTTTTAAACTAAACCTGAAGTGAATTCAGGAGCGTCAACCATGACGAAAACTAGCACGGCTCTCACGTCAACCTTACGAGTCTGCGCCTTACACGCCTTTGCCTATTGCCCACGACTGTTCTATCTCGAAGAAGTCGAAGAACTCTATAGCCAAAATCAAGCGGTGTTTGAAGGTCGGCGGCTACACGCTGAACTCGAACGCCAGGAGGAGGGAGACTGGGAGGATTTCTTTCTCAGCGATGAACATCTGGGATTGCGGGGTCGAGTCGATGCTCTGCGGACTCGGGATGGCCAGTTGATTCCCTATGAACATAAGAAGGGACGATGCTATCGTGATGCCGATAAACAGGCTCAGGCTTGGGAGAGCGATCGCCTGCAAATCCTGGCCTATTGCTGTCTCCTGGAAACCATTGCCCAACATCCGATTCAAGAAGGTCGCATCCGCTATCACGGGGATAACACTTTAGTGAAAATTCCCTTTGATGAACAAGGTCGTGCTGATGTCCAAGCTGCCATTGAGCAAGCCCAGAGTTTGCGTCAGTCTCGGGAACGTCCCCCAGTCACTGACAACGAACGACTCTGTGGGGCCTGTTCCTTAGCTCCCGTCTGTCTCCCAGAAGAAACTCGGTTTGCCCAAGATGAGAGCCACCAGCCGCCCCGATTGTTTCCCAAAGATGATGACCGTCAGATTGTCCATATCCTGGAACCGGGAACTCGTGTGGGACGTACCGGGGAGCAGTTGAAGATTAGCCGTCGCAATGCTCCCGTCGAAACCCTCTCAGTGCGTCAAGTGCAACAGGTGGTGCTGCACAGTTTTTCGCAAATTTCCACCCAGGCCCTGCATCTATGCACCTATCACGACATTGGCGTGCATTGGATTTCCGGTGGGGGACGCTATGTGGGGAGTTTAGATTGGCGACAAGGCAGCCTACAACGGCGCTGTGGTCAATATCGCGCCCTCACCCAGCCTGAGGTTTGTCTGGATTTAGCGCGGCGTTTGGTGACTTGTCGCGCCAAGGGCCAACGTCAGTTTCTCATGCGTGGTAAGCGCAATCTCAACGGTTCGACGGAAGCGGTGCAGTCGGTGGTGACCGCCATGAAGCGGCTGTTAAAACCGATTGAGCGGGCCGAGTCTCTGGAGCAACTGTTGGGGTTGGAGGGCAATTTAGCGGCACTCTATTTTTCCGGTTTGGGGCAACTGGTGTCTCCTAAAGTGTCTGCAACCTTGCAGTTCAACGGACGCAACCGCCGTCCCCCCAAGGATCGCTTTAATGCGCTCTTGGGATTTGGCTACAGTTTGTTACTCAAGGACGTCATCAATGCCATTTTGACTGTGGGATTAGAGCCTGGGTTGGGGTTTTATCACCAGTTGCGCTCTCAGGCTCCTCCCCTGGGATTGGATTTGATGGAAATTTTCCGGGTTCCTCTAGTGGATATGCCCATTTTGGCATCGGTGAATCGCGGTCAGTGGGATATTGAGGGGGATTTTGACATTCGCGGCGATCGGGTTTGGCTGAGTGAGGCGGGCCGTCGCCGGTTCATCGAGATTTATGAGCGGCGCAAGGGGGAGAGTTGGAAACACCCAGTTCTCAAATACTCCCTCACCTACCGTCGTTTGTTGGAGTTGGAGGTGCGGCTGTTGGAAAAAGAGTGGTCTGGGGAAGCGAATGTGTTTGCTCGTTCTGTGGTTCGTTAGGGAGGTCAGAAAAGATGGCTGAATTGCATCACTGGTATATTGTTGCCTATGACATCCGCTCTCCCAAGCGTTGGCGGAAAGCCTATAAGCTATTGCAGGGATATGGGAGCCGTTTGCAGTATTCGATGTTTCGCTGTTGGCTCAATCCACGGGAGCGGGAGAAACTGCGATGGCAACTGGAGTCGATTTTGACGACGGAGGATGAGTTATTGCTGATTCGTCTGTCTCACCAATGTGTCCGGGATTTGCCGCAATATAATCGTCCTGAGGCTTGGTCTTTGGATGAGTTGCCCTATCGGGTGATTTGACATCCTCTCCACGCCAATCAAAGATTATGCGTGGAGATTCCCTGGGTCGCCCCAAAGATTTCCTGCTTCAACGGGTGCCAGCTAGACTGGGTGACCCCAGCCCCTGCCGCCTCCCCTCCACAGGCCATTTCAACCACCCGTTGCCCACGGGCAGCGATGACTTGTC
>CAYUEH010000187.1:0-1396 GCA_964442465.1 uncultured Laspinema sp.
TGAACAATGGGACCTCTGGTCAAGGGGTCCTGGGGTATGGGGACCTCTGGGGGAGATGTGGAATTCAGGACCCGAAAAAATCGGATACCGGGTTGAGGTGAGGCGATCGCCTCACCAGACGCGCCAGGAACTTCCCCCAGGTTTAGGCAAACTCCGGGGGATGAGGATGAGGACAAAAAAATCGCACCCCCTTTCACCGGGGTGCGATTTTTTTGTTAAATTAATCCCGAAATCGGGACTGACCTTACATCAGCAGGAAGTTTTCTTCCGTGAGTTCTACCTGAGAGAACACCTCTAGAGAGTAGTTTGCACTAAAGGTAATCGTGGAAAGGACTTCTCCGCTTTCTAGCGCCGTGGAGGAAATGCCGAACCCGTCAGAACCATTTTCCACAAACAAGTCGGAGATATTCGTAATCCCAAAAGTAGCGCCGTCAATTTGGATAACGTCTCCTTCTTCGCCATTGAAGTCCAAAATCAGATCTTGCTGGATGCCATTCTCGTCATCCCCTGCTTCCCCATCGTTACCGAGGGTACTGTCGTCAATGACGAAGACATCTGCACCAGATCCACCAATTAGGGTATCGTCACCGCTGCCACCAACTAGGGTATCGTCACCGGATCCACCATTCAGTAAATTGTTACCTTCTCCACCCTCTAGGTAGTTGTTGCCTGACAATCCAAACAGGAAGTCATCGCCACTATCTCCCATCAGGGTATCGTCACCGCGACCCCCAATCAGGGTATCGTGGCCTTCTCCACCCACAAGCAGATTATTGGAGAATTCTTCGGCATTATCGTTGTTGCCGTCATCGGCATCATCCTCGATTAAGGAATTGACGAAAATAAAGCCATTGGCGCTGGTTAATTGATTAAAGACTTCGAGGTCAGCAATCACCAGGTCTTCACCCTCACCACCGGCGATCGAGTCACTTCCTTGACCCCCCACCAGGGTATCGTTTCCGCTGCCTCCCTTAATCTCGTTGTTGCCTGCCACGCCAAAGATCAGGTTGGGGAGGTCACTGTCACTGCCGGTGATGGTATCGTTGCCATTCCCACCGATGACAATATCAATGGCTC
This sequence comes from uncultured Laspinema sp., assembly GCA_964442465.1. Lineage (GTDB taxonomy): Bacteria > Cyanobacteriota > Cyanobacteriia > Cyanobacteriales > Laspinemataceae > Laspinema. The sequence continues at coordinate 1,078 of CAYUEH010000187.1, forward strand.
CAGTCGCTTGTAAGAGCATTCCCTCTTCACTGTCGGAGACTAGCACATTGCTGGCGGTACGGTCAATCTCGTCTAGGTTACGGACTTGGATTCCCGAGTCATTATCGCTATCTAAGTCATCATCGACATCTAAGTCATCACCGATATCACCGCCATCTAAGTCATCATCGACTTCACCGCCATCTAAGTCATCATCGCCATCATCGCCATCTAAGTCATCATCCGCATCTAAGTCACCGGAATCCGCATCTAGGTCATCATCGCCATCATCCGCATCTAAGTCACCGGAATCCGCATCTAGGTCATCATCGCCATCATC
>CAYUEH010000187.1:1496-9112 GCA_964442465.1 uncultured Laspinema sp.
GCATCTAGGTCATCATCGCCATCATCCGCATCTAAGTCACCGGAATCCGCATCTAAGTCATCATCGCCATCATCCGCATCTAAGTCACCGGAATCCGCATCTAAGTCATCATCGCCATCATCCGCATCTAAGTCACCGGAATCCGCATCTAAGTCACCGGAATCCGCATCTAACTCGGGGGGTACAGGGGATGAAACGTTGCCGACAGGAGGATTGAAGATGATGGGGGAACTGTCAGTTGTCTCTTCAGGGGTTGAGGTGTCGTCCGTTTCTAGATCATCATCCTGATCATCGGGCATTTCTGCTTCTGGCATCGGGGGATTCGGCATGAATCCACGGAAGAATCCCACTTGGAAGAAGTGGACAACGGCATTGGGGAATTGACCCCCTTCGATTCCTTCGGAGACTTCTGGATATTGTTCTAAATAGGTTTCCAGATCGAAGGAGGCGCTGGGAATGCGTCCTTCAAAGATACCGTGATTTAAGAAGTGGGCGAAGGCGCTACGAATCCGGCCAAAGTTGAAGGCTTCGGCAACATCTTCATATTGTTCTAAGTAAAATTGGGCGTTAAAAATGTTGCTGAAGGTGCGGATTTCAAAGCGTCCATGTTGAAGCCAATGTGCGAGTCCGCTAGTAAATTGACCCTGTTGCACAGCGTCACTGACATCGGGATTATTTTCTAAATATTCTTGTTCGTTGTAGGCGAGGTTGGGAGAGCGATTTTCTTTGAGGCCAAAGAGGAGGAAGTGTTGGAGGGCGCTTTGGAAATCACCGTTGGCGATCGCCGCTTTGACGTCGGGATTGCTTTCTTCATAGAATCGCGCATCGAATCCCGTAATGATGTTCCGACTCTCTTTATATCCAAAGAGGTAAGCGTGTTGTAATCCACTCGTAAACAACCCTTGTTGGACCGCCTCGGCAACATCAGGGTTTTCGGCCAAATACTCAGATTCATCACAATAGGCGGTAACCAGTTCTTTGATTTGAGGATCGACGCCTGCATCGTCATCCATGTCATCCATATCCAAGTCACCGGACTCTATATCCAACTCATCGTCATCCATATCCAAGTCACCAGAATCCATATCCAACTCATCGGCATTTTCTTCACTTTCTGCGGTGGTAGTGAAGTCACCGTCTAAGTCATCGGCATCCATATCCAAGTCACCGGACTCTATATCTAAGTCATCGGATTCGACATCTACTACAGCAGTGGTGGTGAAGAGGTTGTTGTCATCAAATTCATCATCCAAATCACCGGAATCGACCTCCATATTCGGATCGATCGCACTGGTGTTTTCTTCTAGCATGGTTTCTTCGGGATTCATGGTAAAACTCCTGGGTTGGTGCAACGGTGTTTAATGAATAGATTAAGTCGGGCATTCCCGGTTTCGGGTTTCAGTGTTGAGCGCACTTAGGAATATAGGCACGGTTTGCACTGTTAGGGTGGACAAAATCTTTTATTTGGGGGATTTTCCGAGGGTAAATTCATCACTTTTTCATTCATTTTTAACGGTTTTTAAAATGTTTTAATCTGTCTAAAGGCTGATTTTCCTGAAACTTGATTGCGGATTTTTTCATGAGAGAATTAGCCAACTTCATGGGGGCAAGAGTTGGATGACAATAAAACCCGATCAAACTTTAAAAGGTTAATCCAGATTATTTTTATTTCAAGGGCTGATTCTCGAATGATTTTTGGGAAAATTCGATTTTCTCTATTTTTTGCAGCTAAACAGCAGAAAATTGATCGAGAGTTGCCCTGAATCTGAAGGAGCAAGGAGTTTGCTTCGTTAAAGTCGGGCGGAATAAGACTTTAAATTTTAGGCATGATGGTTCAAGCGGGTTTTGAACAACCCATTAAAAAATCCTGATTTTTTAATGGAGGTTGCGAATGTAGACGGTAGGGGGAAATTCTATGTTCCGAGAACGGGAACTACATTGCAGTATCTATTAAGGAGATTTACAAAAATCGGGTTTTGTTCCCGGTGATTTAAAGATTATGTACAAATATAGCCAGTCTTGTGTGCCGTTTGCCCCTGGACGATGGCGGCCCCTCTCCCCTCTCCCTGTGGGAGAGGGGAGCCGAACCCTGTGCCACATTCATTGAGATCAGTCCCTGGGAACGCCTAATCCAAAACCGGAGGGGGTGGGACTGGAAGAACAAGGGTCCGAGTCTGGGGGGACAGGATGGGTGAGCAACCGGGGGGTTTGATGAAATTGAGGCCAATTCGCTACAAAGAAAGGGTCCGAACTCGGGTTTTGGTCCCTTGGCTCTCAATCGGGGCCTCCCAGGACCGGTGAGGGGTGGGATGTAATCGATGAAAAATTATCATAATCTGGAATCCGGTTGTGATAGGTCTATAAAAACTGGATTCCTTATCATGAGGGGGGATGTCGGGAAGGATAGCGCCTTGGACTCTCGCCGTGGCTTCAGGATGAGCTTAGAATCGGTAAGAGTGGGAAGCGTGTTAGAGGTGAGGAGTAATGATGATGTTGGCAGAAAAACTGGCGCAAGAGTGGCGATCGCGCCTATCCCAGGATTGTCCAGAGCATCCAGTTAGCACCCACGAGAGTATCGTGCAATGGCTGTTGGGGGAGGATCAGGAGCGATTTGAGGCCCTGACGCCAGAAAAGCTAGAAATCATCCGTTCGGCGATGGACTATCGCTATCGGATTTTGCTCAGGGTCCTTGGGGTGCCGACGGAACGAGCTTATACGAATTTGGTCCGCCGGTTGTCCTCGTTGGTGCTGTTGCGCAATAAGATTAAAACTTGGGTGGCCCTGAGTCGCGATCGCCAGCGGACGGTGGTGGATGTGGTGCAGGAGGTGGTCCAGGAGTTGTGTGAACGCGATCGCTATATGCAGCAGCAAATTGCCTGGATTGGCAAATCCACCCAAACCTCGCGGGTCAGAAATGCGCTGTTGTTGGCCACTATTGAAGAATATTGCTTGCGTCCGGTAAGAAATCAACCCTTACTCGCCTATCGGTTTTTTAACTATCTGCGCAGGTCCCAGCGTGGGGGGTTGACTCAGGTGCCGGAGGCGGAATTAATTCGCTTGGTTTCCGATGAAATTGGCTCCGATGAGTCCGACAGTTCGATTAGTTTGTTGGATGCTCAGGCGATCGCCAATACTCAAGATGCGATCGCCTGGGAAGAACAACAACTCTTACGACAAAATGTCCAACAGGAGTTTGCCGACTATTTGGCGAAAAATGTGGATCCCATTGCTGCCGATTGGTTGCGATTATATCTGCAAGGTTGCTCCCAAGATGCGATCGCCAAGGGTCTCAATTTACCCGTTAAGCAAGTCTATCGCTTGCGGGAAAAAGTCAGCTACCATGCCATTCGCGTCTTTTCCCTGAAAATCGAACCGGAGTTAGTCGCCAACTGGCTCCAAATCAGCTTACAAGACCACGGGTTCGGTCTAACCTCGACCCAGTGGGAAAAATTTTACGAAACCCTCACCCCAGAGCAGCAGCAGCTTCTCGACCAACTCAAACAGGGACAATCCCTAGAGGCGATCGCCCAGAACCAAGGTCTCAAACTTTCTCAAGTGTTAGGAGAATGGACCCAACTTTATTTAGCGGCTCAATCCCTCCGAAATAGCCGTTCGGAACCCGATGGCTGAGTGAACATTGTTAACTTTTTCTTCGGAAAAGTGCTACTTTAAAAGAAGAATATTAAATCAACTCACCCCTAGCCTACCGCTGTCCCTTGAGTTCTGGTGCATTGAATGAGAGTTGAGAAACCGATGAGTGTGACAGCCTTATCCCCAATTTATTCAACTTTAGCGAATCTTTCTCCTATATTCCTCACCTACGGGTGTGACGGGTGACCCAAGTTAATCCCGACAGCGGAATCACTTGAATTGAGGAAATAACTGGGTGCATCTCAATCCGTTGAAAACTTGCCAATTGTACTCAAAATTTGACACCGGGTGCGATTCTTGGCTACCTTGTGGGGAAGTGTGCAGTCCGGCGTGGTATCGGACTTGACTTGTCGGGTGATCAAACCAGAAAATATGAATAACCCGCCAGCATTTCTTTAACTTGGATAGTCAGGAGTGGGACCCCCCCTGACAACCTTGGGTCATTGGTGTCACGATTGTGGGTTTTCTTTCTCTGAATAAAACAGCACCGAGTCCTTTCACCAATGCAAACCAAAACCGTCACTAACTGGGCAGCACAAATGGATTCCGAGCAAATCTTCCAGCTAATTGACAACCTGTTGCCTTTTGAAGCCTGCCTTTACCATGAGGTGTTACCGTTGTCCATTAAAGGCAGCCGTCTCCACTTGGGTATGGTCGATCCCGAAGATTCTGCCGCCTTGGAATATGTCCGCCGCATTCTGGGATATATGAGGTGTTCTCTGGTCTCAGAGCAGATTTCTACTGAGATTCATCGCTCGATGCTCAGTGCCTACTTAAACTATATGCACACCGGGAAGAAAAAGGCATCGGCGGCACCTCATACCCCGGGGAGTCACGTTCCCGCCCCGCATACACCTCCTGTGTCGAATCCCTCTCATGCTTCCTCGGTGGCAGTGCATCCTCGGAACGATTTGCTCCCCCCGCCCCATTCCCATGCCGCGAACAGCGATCGCCCGAGCTTACCCCCTCCTCACTCGGCTCCCATGTTACCAGGGGCGGCGGTGCCGGTGTTGCAAGTGAGTGCATCCCAACCTCACAGTCCTCTGGATGAACTGGCCAATTTACCCCCCAAGGACCTTTTACAAGAGTTATTGGCGCGAATTTTAGAAGGGGGTATCGGTCGGCTTTATTTCGAGCGCCAATCTCAACATGGGCGCATTCTCTGGAGTCAGGATGGGGTGGTGCAGTCGGTGATGGATGGTTTGGAACTGTCCCTATTTGGGGGGGTGATGAACGAACTCAAGCTCTTGGCACACTTGCCGTTAATTCCCCTGCAAAAACCGAGACAGGTGGAAATTGAACGGCGCTATAACAAAGAAGATTTATTATTACGCTTGCGGGTGATGCCGGGAACTACAGGGGAACGGGCAACCTTGCAAGTCTTGCGGGGAGCCGCTTTAAAGTTTTACAAGCAGCAGCAGGTGGAGGATTTAAGTCGGGATGCTTTGCGACTAGCGTTGCAACTGCAGCGGAAGGTGGATGAATTGCGCGATCGCGCCAGTAAACTTCCCGATCTAGCTCTAGGGAAATTAGATGCACTACCGGCGCTCAACCAGTTAATTCGGCAAGTGGATGAACAGTTAGCTCAACTCAAGGCACTGGACGAGCATAAGGATTAGTCGGACTGCTCGAAATTTGGGCAGATCCCCGGATCGGATGTCGGGGGAGTGTGATGGAGTGCCCCTACAGGACTTACGCATAAACCCCATATCCTGTAGGGTTGATTCGCGAATCAACCCTACAGGATATGGGGTGTGATATTACATCATGGGTAAGTCCTGCCCTCCTCGGGGCTGATTCTCCCAGATGGAATAGCCCTTTAGGCTAAGACGGGGGTGGGGACTGTCCACCGACCAACGGCTTTACCAATGACGGCCAACTCTTCTCCCATTAGGCGATCGAAGCGATCGGGGGTGAGGGATTGGGGTCCATCGGAGAGGGCTTTATTCGGTGTCGGGTGGACTTCAATCATCAGAGAATCGGTTCCCGCTGCGATCGCCGCCCGCGCCATCGAAGGCACCTGATCCGACCAACCTGTTCCATGACTGGGATCAATCATAATCGGCAGGTGAGTCAGTTTCCGCAGCACCGGAATCACCGATAAATCCAACGTATTGCGCGTGTATTGCCGGTCAAAAGTCCGGATTCCTCGTTCGCACAAAATCACCCGGGGATTGCCTGCGGCTAAAATATACTCCGCTGCCATCAACCACTCTTCAATGGTGGCGGACATTCCCCGTTTGAGCAATACCGGCTTATCCTGAGCGCCCACTTTCTTGAGTAGGGAAAAATTATGCATATTCCGCGCCCCAATTTGGATGACATCGGCAACTTGGCCTAACATCTCCAAATCTGACGCATCCATCAGTTCGGTAATAATTCCCAACCCAGTCACTTCCCGCGCTGTGGCGAGTAACTCTAACGCACTTTCCCCATGTCCTTGGAACGCATAGGGCGAGGTGCGGGGTTTAAAGGCTCCCCCTCGCAAAAACTTGGCCCCAGCCGCTTTGACTCGGCGGGCCGTCTCAACAATCATGTCCTCGTTTTCCACAGAACAGGGTCCTGCCACCACCACGATCGGGTGGCTTTCCCCAAAGGGAACCGGACCATTCGGGGTATCCACCACGACTTCTGAAGCTTCGCCGTGGCGGAATTCCCGACTGACGCGCTTAAAGGGCTGTTCTACCCGCAGGACTTGTTCGATCGCCGGACTCATCTCCTGGAGTTGTTGCAGATCCAAATCTGCTGTATCCCCCACGAGTCCAATCACGACTTTATAGCGACCGACAATTTTCTCCGGGGTCAGACCCCAATTTTCGGTCAATTCTGCATTGAGTCGGTCAATTTCGGCTTCGGGTGTGCCGACTTTCATTACAATGATCATGGTATGTTACGGGGCTTATTTGCTTTTGTACAGACTCTTTAACTACTCTCGTCGGCGATCGGCTCTTCCTAAGTGATGGCTTCTTTCTAGCAATGTTCAGCACTCCGCTAAAGAGCCGCCGATCGCCGATCGCCCGCGAATCCTAAAAATGGAACACTGGTGCATGGGTCATTTGTCCAAGTCCCCCTCAGACGACAAATGACCAATGACAACTGACTACTGGCTTTTTTGCTTCGCCTCTCGCCTCGCCGCATTCATTCGGCCCAAATTGGTGGTAAACTCCTGCCAACCTAACAGGGATCCGGTGACCTCTTCATCCCAGGATGCCGAAAGGACGCCGTAGGTTAGCCCAATCACCCCCAATCCAAAAAAGCCCATGCTCACGAAGACTACGGCGAAATTAGGCAAGGGGAACAAGTCCCCGGTGATCACAAAATAGCTGGCAATAAATGTAAACATCCCCAAAGCAGTCGGAACCCCGCACAAGATTGCCATGCGACTCACCATGCGTTGGCTGACCACTTCGGGAATGGCCCGTTCTTCTTTGGACATCGGACGACGAGCGGTTTTCTCCGGTTTTCCAGATGCTGGAGTTTCGGATGCCTTGGGGGTTGAGTTGTTTTTGGCCGGTTTTTTCCGTTTCGGCTCAAACGGTAACCGATTTCGTTGGGGTTCCTGTGACATTGGCTTTTGTTTTAAATCTAACCCCGAATCCCGAGGCGGGTAATCAAAGCGCGATAGCGGGCTTGGTCTTGTTTCAAAATATAGGCCAGTAAGCGCTTGCGCTGACCAATCATTTTCAACAATCCTCTTCTGGAGGAGTGGTCTTTTTTGTTGGTTTTCAAGTGTGTACTGAGTTGGTTGATCCGAGTGGTCAACATGGCTACTTGCACATCTGCCGATCCGGTGTCGGTCTCATGGATTTGATATTCGTTGATGAGTTCGTGTTTGCGCTCTTGCGTCAGGGTCATTGATTTTTGGCTTTACTACTATAAACGCGGCAATTCACAATCTTAACATGAGTTGGGAGGATGGGGAAGATGGGGAGATGGGGGAGATGGGGGAGATGGGGGAGATGGGG
>CAYUEH010000188.1:0-4359 GCA_964442465.1 uncultured Laspinema sp.
GCGATCGCACCGAATCGAGGGGTGTCAAACGTCCCAGATACCAGTATGATCAAAAATTAGCCAAGCTAAAGAATTGAAATATATCTAAAGAGGGATCGTTTTGACTCAACATCCAGATGCGATCGCCCCCCACGGCGGTCACTTGATTAATCGGATCGTCAGTCCCGCTCAAAAGCAGGAATTTCTCGCCCAAGCCGAGACCATGCCTCGCCTGCAACTGAGCGATCGCGCACTCTGTGACCTGATCCTAATTGCCATTGGTGGTTTTAGCCCCCTGACGGGCTTCATGGAGCAAAAAGATTACGATCCCGTTGTCACCGATATGCGCTTGGGGAATGGTCTCCCCTGGTCCGTTCCCATCACCCTGCCGGTGAGTGAAGAAATCGCTGAACCCCTCAAAGAAGGGAGTTGGGTGCGCTTAGATGACACCGAAGGTAAATTTGTCGGCGTCCTGGAACTCACCCAAAAATATCGCTACAACAAGGCATTAGAAGCCGTTAACGTCTATCGCACCGAGGACCAGAATCATCCCGGGGTCAAAGTCTTGTACGAGCAAGGACCCATCAATCTAGCGGGACCGATTTGGTTACTCGATCGCGAAGCACATCCCCAATTTCCCGATTACCAAATCGACCCCGCTCAATCTCGGGCCCTGTTTCGGGAAAAAGGCTGGAAATCCATCGTTGCCTTCCAAACCCGCAACCCGATCCACCGCGCTCATGAATATATTACAAAATGCGCCTTGGAAAGTGTGGATGCCTTATTCCTCCATCCCTTAGTCGGCGTCACCAAAGGGGATGATATTCCTGCCGATGTCCGGATGCGCTGCTATGAAATTCTCATGGAAAAATATTACCCGAAAGACCGGGTAGTTTTGGCGATTAACCCCGCAGCAATGCGCTATGCCGGACCCAGAGAAGCGATTTTCCACGCCTTACTCCGGAAAAATTATGGCTGCACCCATTTTATTGTCGGTCGGGATCATGCAGGGGTGGGGGATTACTACGGGACCTACGACGCTCAACATATTTTTGATGAGTTTGAACCCGGGGAATTAGGAATCCTGCCGATGAAGTTTGAACACGCTTTCTTCTGTCAGGTGACCAAGAGTATGGCGACGACGAAAACGAGTCCCAGTAACCCGGATCAGCGGATTCACCTGTCGGGAACGAAGGTGCGGGAGATGCTGCGCAATGGGGAGTTACCCCCGCCTGAGTTTTCTCGTCCTGAAGTGGCAGCAGAACTCGCCCGAGCGATGCGAGTGGCAGTGGAGTCCTATTAATCCATTGGGGATCGAGGGTTCCGAAGCTGACAAGAGTAGTTTTTTACGCTTAAGAGCACCTCCGGTCCCCTCCCCTTGGCAAGGGGAGGAGACCGGAAAGGATCTTAAATGTTCCGATCGCCCTGGGGACAAGGTACTGCCTTGTCCTCCCCTCACCGTCCGGACCGATCGCCTCTCAATGAAACCGCAGTTAGAGCAAGGGAGAGCAAAATTCCTCGTGGTGGTTTTGACCGATCGCGATGGAAGGGGTATTATATAAATAAAGCGGAAAATAATTTTCTGCCTCAAAATTGCGAAACAATCCCTAAGATTTTGTCTGTTTGTCCCCATTGGGGGATGGAAATGTCGGGCAAAGAGAGAGCAAAAGAAGGCCAGGAAAATATCAGAAGACAACTGGCGATTACTCAGAAGAACGGGGCAAAATTGCCAACCCCCCCATGCAAAGTTTAGCTCTCTGGGCGAGACTCTCTTAAGAAAAGAATATAAAAGATTCGGGTTCCAGGAGAGGATAAACCTCACTGAACCCAAGATGGGTGGATAGACAGGACGGAAAGGAAGACCCCACGGGCGATCGCAACGGGTCCCGGTATAAAGTGGTTATCATGACCGAACCAAGGGAATGGACTCCCCACGATGAGACCATGATCAAACCGTGATGAGTCAAGGAAGGAAGAAGCTGCCCCTCGGGTTGCCACGAGTCCATTCCCGGTGAAAAATAAGCATTATAAGGGTAAGAAGGACGATTTAGGGAATGGGACTGAAGCGACGAGAATTTTTACGCAGGGCAAGCGGCATCCTAGCCGGGTTGGGAATTAGCGAGTCGATCATTTGGAAATCTAGCCAGCGCTATTACCAAGCTTTGGCAGCACCCGCCTCGGGCAAGTTGGCGTTGTTAGTGGGGATCAACGCCTATCCGGGCTTAAATCCCCTTGGAGGTTGTGTCACCGATGTGGAACTGCAACGAGAACTCTTGATCTATCGGTTTGGGTTTAATCCCCGAGATATCGTCACCCTCATTGATGGACAAGCCACTCGTGCCAATATTGAAGAGGCTTTTATCAATCACTTGGGACAGCAAGCCAAAAACGGGGATTTGGTGGTGTTCCACTTTAGTGGATATGGTCGTCGGATTAATTGGGACCAATCCACCACAGGATTGCAAACCAGTTTGATGCCGGTGGATGGGGGAACCGGCAGTGGGGGAAAACCCGCCAATGACATTTTAGAGGCGACCCTGTGGGAACTGTTGCGATCGCTCAAAACAGACCGGGCGATCGCCTTCTTGGATACCAGCTACAGCTATCCGGGGACCACCCTCCAAGGAAATCTGCGAATTCGCTCCCAACAAGGGGTGCCCACGGGCAATCCCAGTGATGCTGAACTGGCTTTTTTGGACAAAATTAGCCCAAAACCCACCGTATTGTTTCCGCGATCGCCCACCTCCTTTAAAGGGGTCGTTTTGGCCGCATCCGGGGCCAATCAGTTAGCCACCGAAGGGCGATGGAATGGCTTTAGCGCCGGAGTCTTTACTTATGCCATCACCCAGCAACTGTGGTTAGCCACTCCCGCTAATACGCTCCAATCGAGTCTCCAGAAAGCCGCTTGTGCTGTCCAGCAAATTGCGGGTTTTCCCCTGCAACAACCCCAACTGTTAAAAACCTTAGAAGCGCCACCGTCTGAAGAAGGGAATAATCCTCCCGATGAAACCTTACCGGGTTTTGCCTTTAATCAACCCAGTGCCGAGGGTGCGGTTACAGGGATAGAAGACAACGGTCAAACGGTAGTTTTGTGGTTGGGAGGACTTCCGGTCCAGGCGCTCGAATCCGTAGAGGTCAATTCAATTTTTACCCCGGTTCCTTTAGGGGAAAGTGACCTGCCATCCTACCGTTTCCAGGTGCGATCGCAAGAGGGATTAACCGTAAAAGCCCAAGTTTTAGGGCTGGAAAAATCCACCCCAGAGTCTCCCAATCCCCTGAAAGTCGGTCAAGTCGTCCAAGAAACAGTCCGGACCATTCCCCGGAATATCAACTTGACCATTGCCTTAGACGCCGGATTGCAACGGATCGAACGAGTGGATGCCACCAGCGCCTTTGCCGGAATTCCCCGAGTCACCACCGTGATTGCCGGAGAACAACCGGCAGACTATTTATTTGGGCGAGCTCAAGAGGCGATGTTAGCGCAACTCCCCAGTTCCGCCTTGCCGATGATTCCCCCCGGGAGTTATGCGCTGTTTTCCCTGGGGAAAAACCTGCTGCTGAATACGATGGGAGAACAGGGAGAAGCGATTAAATCCTCGGCTCAACGGTTAGTTCCGCAATTGCAAACGTTACTGGCGACTAAATTATTGCGGTTGAGTGCCAATGAAGGGTCTTCCCGGTTGGGGGTGCGGGTAAACTTGGAAACTTTGGGTCCTGAAGGCAAGGCGATCGTGCAAAGCGAAACCCGTCGCGCCCCTTGGCAAGCCCCTGAGTTATCTGGGGTTCCCCTGTCGCGGACTGGGAATAGTCCCTTAGGGGTTCCCTTGGGGAGTCGGATTCGCTATCGGGCCTTTAATTATAGCGATCGCCCCTTGTACTGCCTATTGTTTTCCTTAGATAACAGTGGCAATGCGATCGTCCTCTATCCCTCCGATGACCCGAGCACTTCCAATAGCGGACAAACTCAGCCCACCTTAGAACAAAATCTGCTCCTCCCCGGGGAAACTCTGACGATTCCTACAGGTTCGGGAACAGGATCCTGGGTGGTTCATGGTCAAGCGGGATTAACGGAAACTCAGGTGATTTTTTCATCTAGTCCGTTTACGAAAACCTTTTCCGCCTTATCCGGTTTCATGCGTCCCCAGGGAGATGCTCAACCTCTGATTCCGGTCACCAATCCCCTGGCGATCGCCCAAGCGATCTTACAGGACCTCCATACCGCCAGCATTGCCAGTCTCCCCAATGCCAACACCTCCCCCGACCGCTGGGCCCTTCATGTCGATCACTGGGCCACTCTCAGTTTTATCTACCGAGCAATTTAAGGGACCTACCTACTCCTCTAAATCTACGGGCCAATGTAGAGGCGATTCGAGAATCGCC
>CAYUEH010000188.1:4459-9103 GCA_964442465.1 uncultured Laspinema sp.
CGATTCGAGAATCGCCCCACTTGAAGAAGCCACTATCAAGCGTTAACTTAGAAAAATTAGGCCGAATATTCCTCTCGTTTCAGTTGTTCTCGTTCGATCGCCTCAAATAAGGCTTGAAAATTTCCTTCTCCAAATCCTGCCGCCTCCTGCCGACGCTCAATCACTTCAAAAAAGAACGTGGGTTGTTCAAAAATCGGTTGAGTAAAAGTTTGCAGTAACAGGGAATTTGGAGTTTCAGGATGCCAATCGACTAAAATTTTTTCCCTTTCAATTTCCGGCCACTCTGCCGACCCTTCATCAAACCCCAAACGTTGGCGCAGGGTTGCATAATAGGTCGGTGGCACATCAATAAACGAAACTCCATTGTCCCGTAACTGAGCAACAGTTCCCAGAATATGATTTGTTTTTAAAGCAATATGCTGAATCCCCGGACCTCGATTAAACTCTAAAAATTCTTGCACTTGAGAGGTATCAGATGTCGGTTCATTCAGGGGGAACTGAATAGAACTCCCGGGATAAATCATCACTTGAGAGTGTAATCCAGACCGTGCGGTTTGGATATCAAAGGTTTGCCTACCTTGAAATCCGAACACATTTTCATACCAGGATAAAGCCGTTTTTAAGTCGCCTCTTTCGACATTTAAAACAAAATGGTCAATCTTGAGATAAAGACTCTGAGAAAGAGAGAGTGAGTTAGGGGGATGGAAATTTGTGGGGGGTGAGTAGATTGATTTTTCAAGGATTTTATGGGGTAAAATGGGATAAATTCGGTCAGGAAGACTTGGGATAGCATCAGGGGAGTCAACCCGTTGAATTAAGGTATGACTTAGTTCTCCCCATCCGGCAATTTTTGCCCATTTTAAGGGGGGAAACGATGGGGGTTGTTCCTGTATGGGTTGTAAGACTTTTGCACCGGCAGCAGTCGCTTGATGCAAGCAGGATGCTAAATCCTCAACGGTAAAGGCAATATCCGCGACTCCTGGAGGATGGCGATCGAGATATTGCGCTACCGGAGAAGCAACGGACAAGGGGGAAGAGAGTACAAACCGAACTAAACCACTTTGAATCAGTTCCGTGTGAGTGTCGGTGTGGGTGAACGTGGCGACTGTCTCAAATCCGAGACAATCTACGAACCAGTCCCGTTGTGCTGTAGCATCTTTAACGTAAAAGTGAATGTGATCGATTTCCATGAATCCGATATCACTGCCCTCAATGACTCTAATGCCCTTTAATTTTACTCGGTTCCTCAAAAAACGGAGGGGTTAAGATGTTCTGGAGATTAGGGCGACTTGATACACTTTTCCTATTTTTTTTAATTTAAACGATTTAGATAAATCCAGGAAATGGGTTAATTTTCCTTTGATTTTCAAGTGTTTCATCACCTGGGTAATCGGCATTCCGTATTGGACATTAAATTCACTCGCTAGGAAGGAGAGAGGAATGGAATGGTTAGAGGAATTTTCGGTTAATCTGACCAGTAACTCTATCAAACATTTTTCTAAGTCTACCGGGGTTTGGATGAGAGAAGAAGCAGAAGTGATTCCTGGTTTGAGGGTGAAGACTTTAGGAGTATGGCTGTGTTTTTCCCGGATAATTACTTCACCTGTTTGGGGGGATGGGGTTAGGGTAAATCTCGAACTCGACTGTAAAAATTTGCTAAAGTTTCCCGCGAGTCCTAATTTTTTAATAATCCAATTGGGATTTTGACCATAGAGTTCTTTAAATTCTGAACCCAGCAGTCCGGTGGAAATAGCCATTCCGGGATGTTTTTGGTGCATGGAGGCGATCGCCCGTTCTAATGCCAGTTCGACTTCTTCTCTGCCATTAAACCCGTTGTGAAGGGAACCCTGTGACATTGTAGGGGGTTTTAAACTCAGAGGTTGAGAGTCAACCCCGGGGTTTGATGTTAACTCCAGACAATCGAATAAAGCAATGTAAAGTTCGGAATCTCCCGGGACTTGATGGACAACAAAATCATCCGGGCGATCGCCAAAAATGTCCCGGGCTTTTTTCCCGGGTTCCGAAGCTATTTCCACTTGACTCAAGGGAATTTGATAACGGTCCTGAAACACCGCACAAACGCGCGAAAATTTAACCCACTGTTTGCCGCTTCTTTTCTGTTCAGCGTTGAGAATCCCCTTAAACGTTTTAACGCATTCTTCCACGGAAAGAACCGGGCTAATTTCCTCCATTCCATAAGTTTTCGTTTTACCCGTCTGCGTGTTGAGAACCGTTAAAAGTTTCCCTTGTTTGCGAACCAGATACACCGTTAATCCGTGAGTCTGAAGCGTCGTACATAAATGAGTCATCACCCCATCGGACGAACAAACCAACACCTCTTTGGCATTGGGATAGTGAACAAAAATAGAAGAACCCACCGTTGCCATTTTCACATCCGCACTATCTTTCCCCGGGGGAACATGAATCAGTTCATAATGACGCTTATGGAGTTGAACATCTTTTTTACCCATCCTTTGCCAATTCGCAAAAGCAATTTTTATTTGTAAATCATATTGACAAATTTGTTTTAAAAAATTCTCTGCTTCTTCATCTAAGGATAAATTTTCAGCATCTAAAAGTAAAATAGCAATTCCCCCCACCCTGAAGTTTTTCGCCGCATTAAATTGGGCCGCCATGCCCAGGGAAAGCGCTTCGGGCAAATTAAAGCCTAACCGAATGGCAAACTGTTCTAAACTTTGAGTTTCAAGGTCGGATTGAACCGTTAGGGTCCCCGATGAAAATCCCGAGTCAGCCGGGACGATTTGTTCTGGAAGTTTAAGTAAGCTCCGAAAATTTTGGATGAATTCTAAAAATTCATAAGAAACAAAAAATGCGGGCTTCATAAAAACCTCTAGCAGCTTAATAACCCTCCGAATTAGACTGTCTATATCTTGATTATTTGGATGTAATTCTGCTGCTATTTTTTCTGATAACTTGACCTGAAATTCCTCCCGATGCCAGGATTGATTTCTAAATTTTTCATTCAGCCATTCGGGATGGTGTTGATAGGCTATCCAAAGGGTTTTAGAAATCGCCCGACTTAACGGCGCGATCGCCTCTAATACCTGATGAGGAGTCAAACTCGGATCCTCTCCCATAGCGATTCTCGTAGAAAGTGACAGTATTCCATCATAATAAAAGACGATAGCTCGATTGATGGATAAACATGGCACGAGATTTGCGGGAATTCCTGACCCTCCTAGAAACTAGGGGACAACTCCGGCGGATTACCACCGGCGTTGACCCGGATTTAGAAATAGCCGAGATTTCCAACCGGATGCTACAAGCCGGAGGACCAGCACTCCTGTTCGAGAATGTTAAAGGCTCACCCTATCCCGTGGCAATCAACCTTTTAGGGACCGAGGAACGGGTTTGTTGGGCGATGAACATGGAAAAACCCCTAGAATTAGAGGAACTCGGCAAGAAACTGGCCCTCTTGCAACAGCCAAAACCCCCGAAAAAAATTGCCCAGGCGGTGGAGTTTGGTAAAGTGCTCTTTGACGTCCTCAAAGCCAAACCTGGACGGGACTTTTTCCCCGCCTGTCAGCAAGTGGTGATTCAAGGGGAGGACTTGGACTTAAACCAATTACCCTTAATTCGTCCTTATTACAAAGATGCAGGGAAAATCATCACCTTGGGATTGGTAATTACCAAAGATTGTGAGACGGGAACCCCCAATGTCGGGGTGTATCGCTTGCAGTTGCAATCTCACAATACCATGACCGTCCATTGGCTCTCAGTCCGGGGTGGGGCCAGACATTTGCGCAAAGCCGCTGAACAGGGTAAAAAACTGGAAATTGCGATCGCCCTCGGGGTCGATCCCTTAATCATTATGGCCGCTGCCACCCCCATTCCCGTAGACCTCTCCGAATGGCTCTTTGCCGGACTCTATGGCGGTTCTGGGGTCGCTCTCGCCAAATGTAAAACCGTCGATTTAGAAGTCCCTGCCGACTCAGAATTTGTCCTAGAAGGCACCATTACCCCCGGGGAAGTCCTCCCTGATGGACCCTTTGGCGACCACATGGGCTATTATGGCGGGGTTGAAGATTCCCCCTTGGTCCGCTTTCACTGCATGACTCATCGCCAAAATCCGGTGTATCTAACCACCTTTAGCGGACGTCCTCCCAAAGAAGAAGCGATGATGGCGATCGCCCTCAATCGGATTTATACCCCCATTTTGCGACAACAAGTCTCAGAAATTGTAGACTTTTTCCTACCAATGGAAGCCCTCAGTTACAAAGCGGCAATTATTTCCATTGATAAAGCCTATCCCGGTCAAGCAAGACGGGCCGCCTTAGCCTTTTGGAGTGCCTTACCCCAGTTTACTTACACCAAATTTGTAATTGTGGTAGATCAAGATATTAATATTCGTGACCCTCGCCAAGTGGTTTGGGCCATTTCCTCTAAAGTTGACCCCGTGCGCGATGTCTTTATTTTACCCAATACTCCCTTTGATAGTTTAGATTTTGCCAGTGAAAAAATTGGCTTAGGCGGACGCATGGGTATCGATGCCACCACCAAAATTCCTCCTGAAACCGAACATGAATGGGGAGAACCCTTAGAGTCCGATCCGGAGGTAGCAGCAATGGTCGATCGCCGTTGGGCCGACTATGGTTTAGCCGATTTAAAATTGGCAGAAGTCAA
>CAYUEH010000189.1:0-9100 GCA_964442465.1 uncultured Laspinema sp.
GGCAATGCCCACCGAATCGAGGTGGGCATTGCCCACCCTACAATTTTTCATGCTTTGATCAACCGGATTTAGTATGATGTCCTAACCGGGAGAAAGGTAGAGTGGATAATCGGCGATCGCCTGAATATTCAAGGTTTCGTAACAAAAGGGGGACTGTCTCACTTGCCAGGGTTCCCGGGTGACTGACATCAGGAGAATTTATAGCAGTTCGGTGGACTGATGAGGTACTTTTTGCATCCTGCCGGATGTTCTGGGAGAGGGGTTTGGGGTGAGGGCTGTACCGGATGGAGATCACAAAGGCGATTGGAGGCGATCGCCCCAGAGAGTATCCCAACCCACTGACAAGCATCGGACAATTTCGGTAAGGTGGAAAGGACGGGACTCTATACCTGACGCAATTTAGAACCAGGCGACTGCACAATTCTAAAAGGATTGTTACTTTTTCCCGAAATAGGGAACAGGAATGGGTAGGCTAGGGGTAAGTAACTCTAAGCTTTTTTACTCAGAAAGATAGGGTCGCGTCTGGAATCAATTTGAGAAGATTATATTTAAGGAAGATCCAGCGATGCAAAAGCCAATCGCAACCAACCCAGACCAAACCTCCCGTACCGTCTCCAAACAAGACGTCCTGCGTTATGAACGGCAAACCCTTGATGCCATTTTTAAACCCAAAAATGTCGCCTTAATCGGTGCAACCGATCGCATCGGCAGTGTGGGACGGACGATTTTATCCAATCTGATTGCCAGTCCCTTTGGTGGGGCCGTCTTTCCCGTCAATCCTAAGCGGGATAACGTCCTGGGGATCAAAGCCTATCCCAGCATTTCCGCCGTACCGGACCCCGTAGACTTGGTAGTCATCGTCACCCCGGCCCCCACAGTGCCGGGGATCATTCGCGAATGCGTCGATGTCGGCATTCCCGGCGCGATTATCATCTCCGCCGGATTCAAAGAAATCGGCCCTGCGGGAATCGAACTGGAACGGCAAATTCTCGCCGAAGCCCGTCGCGGTAAAATGCAGATTATCGGACCCAACTGCCTCGGGGTGATGAGTCCCCTCTCTGGACTCAATGCCACCTTTGCCACAAAAATGGCCAAACCGGGGAATGTCGGCTTTATCAGCCAAAGTGGGGCATTATGTACCGCCATTCTGGATTGGAGTTTGCGGGAAAATGTCGGCTTTAGCGCCTTTATGTCCATTGGTTCCATGCTGGATGTGGGTTGGGGGGATTTAATTTATTACCTCGGTGACGACCCCAACACCCAAAGCATCGTCATCTACATGGAATCCATTGGCAACGCGCGATCGTTCCTCTCTGCTGCCCGGGAAGTGGCCCTGAGCAAACCGATCATTGTCATCAAAGTTGGACATACCGAAGCTGCCGCCAAAGCTGCTGCCTCCCATACCGGCACCTTAACCGGCAGTGATGAAGTGCTTGATGCCGCCTTCCGACGTACCGGAGTCTTGCGCGTCAACAATATCTCCTACGTCTTCTATATGTCCGAGGTCCTCGCCAAACAACCGCGCCCCAAAGGACCCCATTTAACCATCCTCACCAATGCCGGAGGTCCCGGGGTGATTGCCACCGACGCCCTGATTACCGAAGGGGGAAAACTCACCGAACTTGCCCCAGAAACCATTTCAGAACTGGATGAATTTTTACCCCCCCATTGGAGTCGCAGCAACCCGATTGACATCCTAGGGGATGCGGAACCTAGCCGCTATGCCAAAACCCTAGAGAAGGCTGCAAAAGACCCGAATAGTGATGGATTGTTGGTGATTTTAACCCCACAAGCCATGACGGACCCCACAGAAACCGCTAAACAACTCGAACCCTACGCCAAAATCAAAGATAAACCGATTTTGGCAAGCTGGATGGGCGGAGAAGATGTCACAGAAGGGGCGAACTTCCTGAATCAAGCGAATATCCCCTCCTTTCCCTATCCGGATACAGCGGCGCGGTTGTTTAATTATATGTGGCGCTACAGTTACAACCTCCGCGCTTTATACGAGACGCCGGTCCTGCCCAAAGATGATGACCAAAACACGCCCGATCGCGCCTTGGTGGAGAAAATTCTTACCCAGGCGCGGCAAGAGGGACGCAACCTGTTGACGGAGTTTGAATCGAAACAGGTATTCGCCGCTTATGGCATTCCCACGGTGGAAACTCGCATTGCTGTCAGCGAATCAGAAGCCGTCGCTTATGCCAATCAAATTGGCTATCCTATCGTCCTGAAGCTGTATTCGGAAACGATTACCCATAAAACTGATGTTGGGGGGGTGAAGCTCAATTTAGGCAGTCCTGAAGCGGTGGGAGATGCTTATCGGGCGATCGCCACCTCGGTGACGGAAAAAGCCGGGGCGGAATATTTCCAAGGGGTCACCGTCCAGCCGATGATTAAGTTAGACGGGTATGAGCTAATTGTGGGCAGCAGTATCGACCCGCAATTTGGCCCCATCTTGCTCTTTGGCACCGGGGGACAGTTGGTGGAAGTGTTTAAAGACCGCGCCCTGGGGTTACCGCCCTTGAATACTACCCTGGCAAGGCGGATGATGGAACAGACGAAAATATACAAAGCCCTACAGGGGATTCGGGGACGGGACCCGGTAGACATCGCGGCGATCGAACAATTGATGGTGAGATTTAGTCAGTTAATCGTCGAACAACCTTGGATTAAAGAGACGGATATTAATCCACTGCTGGTCTCTTCTGAACAGATTATCGCCTTGGATGCCCGGGTGGTCCTTCACGACCCCGATAGCAATCCCGATGAGTTACCCCGTCCAGCGATTCGGCCTTATCCGACCCAGTATATTACGATGTGGTCGATGAAGAATGGCACCCCGGTGAGAATTCGTCCGATTCGTCCGGAAGATGAACCGTTGGTGGTTAAGTTTCATGAGTCTTTGAGCGATCGCTCAGTCTATTTCCGCTACTTCCATCTCCTGAAACTCAGTCGCCGGATCTCTCACGAACGATTAGCCCGGATTTGCTTTATCGATTACGAACGCGAAATGGCACTGGTGGCTGATTACCGAGATCCCGCAACGGGAGAACATCAAATCCTCGGATTCGGTCGTCTGACAAAGTTGCACGGTTCCAATGAAGGGGAATTTGGATTATTAATTGCTGACCCCTATCAAGGGTTAGGGTTAGGGACGAAACTGTTGCAACAGTTGATTGAAGTGGGACGAAGTGAGAAACTGGTGCGAATTACCGCTGATATTCTGCCAGATAATGGGGCGATGCAGCACCTCTCACAGAAAGTCGGTTTCCGCTTGCAACGGCATGAAGATGTGATTCGCGCTGAGATTGATTTGTAGTCAAGGGGAGTGGGTGCGATCGGGAAACTGATCGGACCCGTTTTCACACTTCTGGGGCGATCGGCCAATCTTCCCACTGCAACCCCGGGATTTGTTCAAAATCCCGATGGTTGCGGGTGACTAGAATGGCACTGCTGGAGAGGGCGATCGCCCCAATTTTTAAGTCTTGCGGTCCGATCCGGATTCGTTGCTGTATCAACTCCAGGTGTTGCGTCAACGCAGGGCGATCGAAATCGAGGAGATTAACCTGATTGAAATATTCAACAGTTTTTCGCAATCCTTGGTAAGCCCATATTAGTCTCTCCTCCTGGGCATTTTTTCCCGGGGTCACCTTGAGCCATCCGCGCATTTGTTCTTCCACAGTAATCACAGTTACCGCAATTTCTTGCGGGTTAACTTGATTAATGCGGTTGCGTTAACAACGGATGCGATTTTTGAAACAGCGACACACAATCGGTATCCAAGATCCATAGAGTCATTGCGCTTCCTCCTCCTCATCGAGTTGCTGATAATAGCCTTCCATGTCCATATCAAGTTGTTGGCGATCAGTTTCTATAGATGCCAAGACTTCATCAAAAAGTGGGTTTTCTTCGTGCATTCCAGCAAACTTCATCCAAGGATGCTCCGCGTGGGGATTGACAATTTGTAAGGAAGCAATTTCTGTGGTTTCTAGGCGAGTGTTAATCGCTTGATTCAGATTGGCGATCGCCTCTTTTTTAGTCACCCCAGACCCTTGGCAATCGGACCCCCCCAACACCGTTGCTTGATATCCTCCTCCTGACTGTTCTGAAATTAGCACAGTCAAAGTAAATGTATTCCAATTCGTTTCCGTGGTTTTTTAAACCTGGATATTCAGCATATTTGTCATGGTTTTATCCTCCAGTTTGATTGGCCTGATTAGTCTCTAACTCATCTTGATTGGCCTGATTCCTGGTAACTTTATCCTCCCTCTACGACTGACTCTCTGGAGTCTTATCAGAATTTGGTAAGTCTTGGATGACTTGCTGAACTTGCCCAATATCTAATTTTAAGGCGAAAGCAAGTTTTTGTCCAGTCAACCCCATTTCCAAAAGGCTAGGGACCGATTCGAGCTTACCTTCGAGCTTGCCTTTTTCCTCCGCTTGCGCGGCGACTTCTTGACAATACCGCGTCTATTTCAACTCGTCTAATCGAAATATGGCTTCAATCTCCTGAGTTGTCAAATCCGTTAGCTTATAGACCACAATGGTCTCTATTAATCCTACAACTTTTTGCTTGAGTCCTTCATCCACAAGCTGCTGCTTTGCCTGCTGGATTAATTGGTGTGCTTTGTCGATCGCCCGTTGGCGTTCCTCCACCACCAAGGTGACCATTCCCAATCCCAAGGAGGGAGTCGGAGGGTCCTGTAGTTCATCCAGATACAGTTGGACCAACAAGGAGGTCTCTTCCGGGGAGTCTCTTCTCAGAAATCGTTGATATTGGAGAGGGATTCCGGGGTCGCAACTGCGGGATGCAAAAATTGCCACCGCTTGAAAATCTTGCGGCGGTTGATATTGACCCAAATCAACAACAATTTAACCGAAAACCCTCCAATAACAATCATCTTTTTTTTGAAACTGCACCTCCAGAAAATAAATCAATCGGTCATTTTCTCCTTCTGGGGGTAACAATACCCCATCGAATCGACGGGCTAATTCTTTGATTTCCCGGGATGTCAATTCGTATTCTGGACTTCTGGACCTTTTTTGCTGGCTTCCCCCATTAGTTCAAAAACCACAAAATAGACTCCCTAATTGGGTAATTCAATTTCATACAACCTGCCTTTTACGACGGCTGGCTGTGGGTTGAATCAGATAGAATGAACCGATTTTTACTGGTCGTTATCACGGTCAATAAGTTAGAGTCAATTCAGATTTTGAGGCAGATTATTTTAACTGAAACTCATCAAATTTAACCACGGGCGCACTGGGTTTTCGCGAATCAAACCGGTAGCTACTGACTATTCCCGTACTTGTCTCGAAAATACTAAAGGCAGAGATATCATTACTGGCAATATAGGATAACGGTTGACCCTCGTCATCCAGGAGGGGTGCTAGGGTGGGAATCACCGGGTCCAAGCCATTGGGATCCCCCGTGGCGGCATAAGTTTCTTGATAATTATCCGGCACTTCTCGGGGATTCTTTTCATCATGTGCCCCGTAACTGTTCCCCACATTAGAAGATTCCAAAAAGTGCATTCCACTGGGACTGACGAAGCGATTCCACAGGTGAGAATGTCCGTAAAAGACTAACTGGACACCGGCTGATTCTAGTAAAGGCAAGACATCCCGAATAATATAATCTTGGTCTTGCGGATATTCATAGCGCACGGTGATTCGCCCAATCCCATCGGATTCTAACCGTTGCACGGGGTTGGTATAAGGCGGAACCACATTTCCCCCGAGGGAATGGGGGGGATGATGAAACATGACAATTTTATATTTGGCTTCGGTAAAGTCGGAACTGGCTAACTCTTGTTTCAGCCATTGATATTGGGGACTGCCTTGAGCAATGGGTTCAAAAATATGTTGTCCATATCCCCATTTTTCCGGTTGAGTTAAATGATCCGCCCGTTCTCGATATCGGCCTTTGGTTTTGGGGCCGAGATTGGGATTGCGCCAAATATTGGTAATATATAAAACAACTAATCGCACATCGCCGAAAGTGACGGCGTAGTAATTTTTGCCTTCAGGGCTGGGGAGGTTAAAGATTTCATTAAAGGTGGTGGTATTAAAGGAGTTGTCAATCAACCAGCGATCGCGCAATATGGGAGAGTCCTCCGGATTGATTTCTGCCCTTTTTTCCTGGTAAAGCCGATGGGCAATCTCCCGGGGAAAGGGATCGTCAAACTGCTCGGATAAATCTTTTTCGGTGGAAAACCGGCCCATGACTTCATGATTGCCGACAGTGGGAAATAGGGGGGCGTGTTGAATAATATCACCCCCGGTATAAACCTGCTCCCCCGATTCAGATTTCAAGTGATAGTGAGCGCGACCTTGCAGGGCGGGAAAGAAGGCATTTCCCCGATTATCATCAAACCATTCCGAAGCGCGATCGGGAACATTGATTAAATCACCGGCATGAAATACCGCATCAACTTGCCCGACGGTTTCGACGACTTTCTGTAAATTGGCTGCTGTCATGGGCATTAATTGATGATCGGAGGTGAGCAAAATTTTCAAATCGCTACCGGGTTCCGGGTTGGCTGCTAGGGTGAAGCGATCGCCCTTAATTTCCACCTGGTCCTCCCGCACACTGGTCACCCGATAAGGGACCCGCACCCCTGGAGTTAATCCCGTAATCTCCGCTTCATGCCGCCAAATCTCTCGGACTATGGGTTGGGAATACACCGTTCTGTCTGCGGTTTGACTCCCAAAACGCGATCGCCGATCCTCCCGAGTCCGACTCAGTTTCGTCGTAGTCGCCCCCACCTGGTTCTCCCCATTTTCCCCATATTCGACCCGATGCTGAATCCCGGCAAACTCCGTAAACCACACCACCTGCACAGAATTGGCGGTGGGAAATTGCAAAAACGGATCCGTTAAAAGATGGGGGGGAAATACCATAAGACTCAACCGAGGTGACAGTAGGACAAGACAGAGGGAACCGAAAAACAGCAGAATCAACAACCAGAGTTGGCGCGGGGTGCCGATCGCCGGGGGTAACGCTTCCGTTGGGGGAGTCAGCATCATGGGGGTTAAAAGAGGCGAGAAGAATCTCTAGGAATAGTAACAGGCAGTCTAACCCATCCACCGAGGAAAATTAATCCGGCGATCGCCCCGGTGGGTTGTCTCAATTTGACTGGCATCGGTCTTCCAGCAGCCTGGAACTGGGAGTTTTTCGTTGAAGGAGAACCCAATTTCTACCCCCTGGACTTTGACAAGGAGCGATCGCCACGAAACAATAAACCACTAGCAGGACTTATGCATATTGTTAAAACCTACCCTAAATGTAGAGGCGAGCAAGCGAATCGCCTCTACATTTAGAGGTAATGCGTAAGTCCTAACTAGATACCATAACCCAGAGGAAAACATGAGTCAGTTTTTATTCATAACCGATTTAGATCATACTTATGTCGGTGACGATGCAGCCTTGGCTACCCTTCAGGACGCACTCAGTCAGCATCGCCAAACCTACGGAACGAAAATTGTCTATTCCACCGGGCGATCGCCTGCACTCTACCAGGAACTCCAACAAGAAAAGCAACTGATCCAACCGGATGCAGTTGTCACCTCCGTTGGCACCGAAATCTATACCAATGGCATGGAAAGCTATGATCCCGAATGGGCGGATATTCTCTCGGACGGGTGGGACCGCGATCGCATCCTGGCAACTGCGGGTCATTTTTCTGACTTACTGTCCCAACCGGACTCGGAACAGCGTCCTTTTAAAGTCAGTTATTTCCTTTCCGAGGATGTCGCCCCTGATTTACTCCCCCGGTTAGAATCTGCTTTAAAAGACCGAAAATTAGAGGTGCGGTTGATTTACAGTGGGGGCAAAGACCTGGATATTTTACCCATCAAGGGCAATAAAGGGTTAGCCATGCAGTTTATCCGCAACCGCTACGGCATGGAACCGGAACGAACCGTTGCCTGTGGGGACTCGGGTAATGATATTGCCCTGTTTGAAGTGGGGGAAGAACGGGGGATCATCGTGGGGAATGCGCGACCCGAATTGCGGAACTGGTATGAAGAACATCGCCAGGATAGTCTTTATTTTGCCCAGGCATCCTGTGCTGGTGGTATATTAGAAGGCTTAAAACATTTTGAGTTCTTGTAAACTCAACGATTGAGGGGGGAGAGGCGATCGCCCTTGAACCCCTGCACCCTCAACCCAGACCCTGGAATCAGACCGCAACCGCATCACAAGGATACCTAATAGACCTCTTGCAAAATTCTCTTAAGCCCCCCTTCTTAAGGGGGGTTGGGGGGATCAAATCGGTATTTTGCAAGAGGTCTAATGGCATGATCGGCTATCTCAAAGGCACTGTGGCAGGGGTTCAAAAAAATAGCGGAAATCGAGTTTTCCTAACCTTAGAGGTGAATGGGGTGGGGTATGACTTGCAAATTAGCCCTCGGACGATCCGGCAGTTACCGGCAGTCGGGGAAACGTTGCAGATGTTTACTCATCTTCAGGTTCGGGAGGACCAGATGGTGCTGTATGGGTTTGGGTCTCATGCGGAACGGGAATTGTTTCGGCAATTAATTGCGGTGAGTGGGATCGGGACCCAGTTGGCGATCGCCCTGTTGGATACTCTTGACTTGAACGAATTGGTCCAGGCGATCGTCACCAGTAATACCGCCATTCTCGCCAAAGCGCCAGGGGTGGGGAAAAAGACGGCAGAACGGATTGCGTTAGAACTCAGAACGAAACTGGCGGAATGGCGGAAGCAATCGGGGGTGAGTGCGACTCCAGCAATGGGAATCAAACCAGCATTGCAAGAGGATGTGGAGATGACGTTGCTGGCGATCGGATATAGCAGTAGCGAAGTCATGGAATCTTTAGGGGCGATCGCCCAAACCGGCCAATTATCTAATGAGGACCCGGTAGAAGAGTGGATTCGACAGGCGATCGCTTGGTTAGCCTCCCAATAACAAAGAGACCTCACCCTAAATCCCTCTCCTAAGAGGAGAGGGACTTTGAGAACTCTCCCTTCCAGCACTAAAAAAAATTCCCCCATCCTCCCCATCCTCCCCATCCTCCCCATCCTCCCCATCCTCCCCATCTCCCCCATCTCCCCCATCTCCCCCATCTCCCCCA
>CAYUEH010000190.1:0-9027 GCA_964442465.1 uncultured Laspinema sp.
TGGGGGAAGCCAGAAGAATAAATGTTTATTTAACGGGGAAGCCAGAGGAATAAATGTTTATTTAACGGGGGCTTTAAAGAATGAGGCAACAGGTCTATTAAAGAGGTAAACAGGCTGCCATCGCGCCTCTCTTTCCTGGGAAAAATAGAGATAAAAAAAACTCCTGACCCTTTAAACATTAGTCAAGGAGAGAGAGATGGGTTACGAGTCTCGATACTCGGACCTTTATAGGAGGTTAAACCGAGCGATCGCCTCGTTGGGGGAACCTTGCATGATTCAGTCCAAATCCCCCATTTAACCCTTCATCCATTTAAACTTTAACCAAAGCGTCCGCTGACATATTCTAGGGTCGCTTCTTGCTGGGGATTTTGGAAAATATTTTCCGTTTTATCATACTCAACGAGATATCCAAAGCGCTTGCCATCTTCCGTGGCTTGAGCATTGAAAAAGGCGGTATAATCGCAAGAACGCGAGGCTTGCTGCATATTGTGGGTGACAATCACAATGGTGTAGTTTTCTTTGAGTTCCTGCATTAACTCTTCGACTTTCATGGTTGAGATGGGGTCGAGGGAGGCGCAGGGTTCATCCATGAGGACGATTTCTGGATTAATGGCGATCGCCCGGGCGATACATAACCGTTGCTGTTGACCCCCGGATAAAGATAAACCATTGGACTTTAATTTATCTTTCACTTCATCCCATAAAGCAGCGCGCCGCAATGAAGTTTCCACCAATTCATCCAGATTGCCTTTATACCGATTGACCCGCGCCCCATAAGCGATATTGTCATAGATAGATTTGGGGAACGGATTCGGTTTCTGGAACACCATTCCAATCCGCCGACGCACTTCTACCGGGTCAATTTTTTTATCATAGAGATCTTGGTTGTAGTAGGAACATTTTCCTTTAATTCGGAATCCACTAATCAAATCATTGAGACGGTTGAAGCAGCGGATCAAGGTACTTTTCCCACATCCGGAAGGTCCAATAAATCCAGTAATTTGTTTTTTGGGGATCTCCAAGTTCACCCCTTTGAGGGCGAGGGTATCTCCGTAATAAACGTTCAGATTTTCCGTCCGCAGAATGGCTTCTGTTTTGGACCCAGTTTGGTACTGATGATTGGCTGTTTGCCGATCGAAAGTCATAAAAATCCACCTTGACTTTTACTAGATATTTCAACTTCAATGCAGTTGTGTTTCCCACGTTTATGCGATCGAGCGCCAACAGCCTAGGGTTGACAAACTACCGAACCCCAACCGCTCACATCCTCTGACCAGAGTTGCAGCAGATCGGAAGTGAATTTTTATGATGTCCGTGCGATCGCCACGGTCACAACTGCTTTGTTGATTGTTCTACACTGGAAAAATTAAACTTTGACAATCCTACTCTCAAGCAGATCGCTGTATCTGATTATACAGTTTTCTGAGGTTTTAGATCGTTAAGAACTTTAAATTTCCCCCGTGGCATTTTGAACAGAAAGCATGGTCCTTAATAAATGCTTTTCCGCGTGGCCCAGCGAGCCAAAATGCTTGTGAGTAGAACTAACAACACTAAAATCAATGAGGCAGCCCAAGCCAGTTCTTGTTGACTGGCGTAGGGAACCGAGGCAAAGTTATAAACCAACACCGCTAGAGAGGGGGCTGGTTCAAACAAACCTTGGGGCCAGAAAAAGGTAAATAGGGCAGTGAAAATTAAGGGAGCCGTTTCTCCAGCAGCCCGAGCGATCGCCAGGGTCAGCCCTGTGATAATAGCAGGTAACGCTGCCGGTAACACCACCCGCAAGACGGTTTGATGGTTTGAGGCTCCTACCCCCACTGACGCCCATCGCACATCAGGAGGAACGATTTGCAGGGCTTCATCGGTGGTTCTGACGACAATCGGTAACATCAGCACCGAGAGTGCCACCCCCCCAGCAAAAGCCGAGAACTGTTTGGTCGTTAATACAATGATACCGTAGGCAAAAATCCCCACAATAATCGAGGGAACCCCACTCAGGACGTTCGTGGCAAAGCGAATCCACCGGGCCACCAGCAGCGAACTAAACTCGGACAAGTAAACCGCCCCAAATACTCCAATCGGAACGCTAATGGCAACAGCGATCCCCACCATAATCAGAGTTCCGGCGATCGCATTGGCAATCCCGCCTCCTTGCATCCCCGCAGAAGGTGGCAGTTGGGTAAACAAGTCCAAATTCAGCCGGTTAAACCCTTTAATGGTCACATAAATCATCACCGCAAATAACGGCACGAGGGTGAGCACTAAACAAGCACCGGATAACAGGGTCATCACCCAGACAAACAGCGATCGCGGACTTTTATAGTTCCGCATCAACTGCTCCCCTTGTGGAGTCGCGTTGTACAAATCGTCGGTGTGATTTAAAAAAGGCTGTGACATATCAGACTGGGTATTACACCCCTAAACAACTGCGATGCTTTTGTGGTTTGTCATTTGTGGTTTGTCATTTGTCATTTGTCCTTTGTCCTTTGTCCTTTGTGGTTTGTCTTGATTATTCAGCCATCCTAATGACCAATGACTAATGACTAATGACTAATGACTAATGTGGTTGATCTTGATTATTCAGCCATCCTAATGACCAATGACTAATGACTAATGACCAATGTCATAAGACTAAAACTTCTTGACTTTCCGAACAATTAACTCTGCACAAATATTCACCACTAAGGTGAGCAGGAATAAAACCAACCCGGCATACATCAAAGCAGAAATTTGCAAGCCCGAGGCTTCTGCAAACTGATTAGCCAACAAGGAGGCGATCGTATTCGCTGGAGCCAGCAGGGAGAATTTCATGTCGTTAGAATTCCCAATAATCATGGTAACGGCCATCGTTTCTCCCATGGCGCGGCCTAATCCCAACATAATCGCCCCCACAATTCCCGAAAATGCTGCGGGAATCAAAACTCGAATAATGGTTTCCCACCTTGTTGCCCCTAACCCTAGGGATGCCTGCCGCAACTCTGGTGGCAGGGATGCCAAGGAGTCCCGAGAGATTGCCGTAATAATCGGCAAAATCATAATCGTTAAAATGATCCCGGCAGGCAACATCCCCGGTCCCACGGGACTGGTGGAAAAAATTGGCAAAAAGCCCAAGGTATTATGCAAAAATATCCCAATCGGTTGCAAGAAGGGAATCAGTACAAAAATACCCCATAATCCATATACCACGCTCGGAATCGCTGCTAACAATTCCACCATAAACACCAGAACCGTCTGGACTGATTTGGGCAGAAAATTTTCACTCAAAAAGATGGCAGTCCCCACTCCGAGAGGAACTGCAAACAGTAAACCCAGGGCTGACGAGACCAGGGTCCCATAAATCATCGGCCAGACCCCATACTCATCCCGAACCGGATTCCAGGAACTGGAGGTCACAAAATTGAAGCCAAAGGCTTGAATCGCCGGAATCGCCTTGATCGCTACCTCGATCGCCATCCAGACCAAAATCCCGGCGATCGCAAAGGCAAAAATCCGCGTGAGCCAGAAAAACCCCGTATCCATCACGCGCTCTTGTTGTTGCCGAGGTTGAATCGCTCTTTCCTCGTCCATATCCATAGTTTCAGCTCGGTTACTCATTACTTAAATATAAATTAAGCGCATTACTCTATCGCCTTAGATTATAGAAAAATAGCAAACTGGAACGATAGCAAGCAGTCCAATGCGCTTGCTATCTCCTCGAATACCAAAACCGGACGACTATTCGGTCACTTCAATGTCATATTCCGGGCTAATCACATTCGCTTTCTCTGCCACTTTCTGTCTGACATTCAGCGGGAGCGGAACGTAACCTAACTCGGCGGCCAGCAGTTGTCCTTCATTCAATCCGTACTCAATCACTGCTTCGAGGGCTTTAGCTTTGTCGGGATCGGAATACTCTTGGTAAGCCAGCAGCCAAGTATAGGTAACAATGGGATAAGATTCAGCACCTTCGGGATCAACAATGAAAGCCCGGAGATTATCCGGCAGTTCTACGGCTGCGAGGGTGTTACTCGCGGCTTCATCGCTCGGAGCAATAAAATTGCCGGATTGGTTTTCTAAAGCCGCCATCGGGATGTTGTTGTTTTTGGCGTAGCCATACTCAACATAGCCGATCGAACCGACGGTTTGTTGAATCCCAGCGGTAACCCCTTCGTTCCCTTTTCCGCCAATTCCCGTCGGCCATTCTACGGTTTTCCCTTCACCGACCCGCTCTTTCCACTTTTCACTAATCGCGGAGAGATGTTTGGTAAACACTCCCGTGGTTCCACTGCCATCGGAACGATAAACCACAGTGATCGCTTGATCCGGTAAGTTCACACCGGGATTCGCTGCGACGATGCGCGGGTCATTCCATTGGGTAATCTCCCCCATCAAAATATCCACATAGACCTCCCGAGAAAGCCTCAGTCCGCTTTCTACTCCAGGCAAATTATAAGCTAAGACGATGCCACCAGCGGTCATCGGTAGCATCAGAACCTCCTGGTTCATCCCTTGGATCTCTTCATCCTTCATGGCTACGTCGCTGGCCCCAAAATCGACGGTGCCTGAGGAAAACTGCTGGACGCCAGCACCGCTGCCAACGGATTGATAATTGGTTCTAACTTGAGGATTGGCCTGATTAAATTCCTGAAACCACCGTTGATAAATCGGCGCAGGGAAAGTCGCTCCCGCACCTGTTAAGTTGACGGGTTGGGATAAGGCAAGTTTGCCCGTCCCCCCTTCTGAGGTAGAGGTAACGGTATTCTCTGTATTGGGTCCCTGGCAAGCCCCGATCCCCAGGGTCAGTGCCATAACAGACAGGGAGAACGCCATTCGAGCCGGTTTAATGGGATTGGGTAAATGCATGATGTGAATGGGTAGGTTTGGGTGTTTTTATGACGATAACGATTGCAGAATACCGCTTCATGGTAAAGATTGGGTTAATAGGCGTTAAAGTCTCCCCCTAAAAAAATTTCCCCTGTGCTTTGCAATTCTATCGCATTCCTCTGCTCACAGGGGTTTGGCTCTAAAAAAAAGGTAGCCAATTTGACAACAAATTTGGGCAATCCATGACTTGGGAGGTTATTGGTCCTTTGTCCTTTGTCCTTTGTCATTGGTCATTGGTTATTGGTCATTGGTTATTGGTTATTGGTCGTTTTTAGACCAAGGAAAGCGATCGCCCTGTTGCTGTCAACCTGGCGATCGCCTCTCTTGATTGCTCAACTCTCCCGGGATCCTCGCTTTATGCCGGAACTTCCGTGGCGATCGCCTCTATCAGTTTACTCACCCGCGCTTTAATCTCATCGCGCACCGCCCGAAATGTCTCCAACGGTTTCCCATCAGGATCTTCCAATTCCCAATCCTCAAACACCTCGCGCAATACCCACGCTTCGGGTAAATTCACCCCACAACCACACAGGGAAATTACCGCATCATAATCCTCTGCCTGAAAATCACTCAACGGATCCGAGGTTTGATGGGTAATATCTACCCCAATTTCCTCCATCACTTCAACCGCAGTGGGATGGACTCGACTGGATTCTAACCCAGAACTGGTGACCTCAATTTTTCCCTCACCCAGGGTTTTAGCAAATCCTTCCGCCATTTGCGATCGGCAGGAATTGCGCTTACAAACAAACATTACTTTCTTCGTCATGATTTTTCTCTCCTAACTTTGCCAAACCCTGCTCGAACTTATCTCAAACTCGGAAAACAACGGGGGTCGCGTAAGGTGGCTTTCTCCGGTTCTCGGGGAAACCAGTTCGCCGTTTTCTTACAAACCTCCACGAGCATTAACATCACCGGCACTTCGATTAACACCCCGACTACGGTTGCCAGTGCTGCACCAGAATTCAAGCCAAACAGCATCACCGCCGTGGCGATCGCCACTTCAAAATGATTACTCGCCCCAATTAACGCCGCTGGGGCCGCATCTTCATAAGAAATATTCAGTTTTAAGCCCGCTACATAAGTAATCAGGAAAATAAAATTGGTCTGAATAAACAGCGGAACGGCAATCAACAAAATATGCAGGGGATTGTTAACAATCAAATCTCCCTTGAACGAAAACAGCAACACCAAAGTAATCAGCAATGCCGTAATCGAAATTGGCGTCAAATATTTCAAAAATTCCCGTTCAAACCACTGGCGGCCTTTATTTTTGAAAATCCAATATCGGCTGTACATCCCTGCCGCTAACGGCAATCCCACATAAATCAGCACCGATAACACAATGGTTTGCCAGGGAACCGTTAAATCATTGGCTGCCAACAACCATCTCCCTAGAGGCGCATACAAAAAAAGCATGGCTAGGGAGTTAATCGCCACCATTACCAAAGTATGTCCCTGATTGCTAAAGGAAAGATATCCCCACATCAACACCATCGCCGTACAAGGCGCAATTCCTAATAAAATGGTTCCGGCAATGTATGAGTTTGCAATGTCAATGGTCTCATTGTTAATAATTTCCGTACCCACAATCAAGGGCCGAAATAACCAACCCAAGAAAAATTGAGCAAAAGCCACCATTGTGAAGGGTTTAATTAACCAATTCACAATTAAGGTCAGCAATACAGGTTTCGGTGCTCTCACTGCATTGGCTGCCTGGGTGAAATCGATTTTCACCATGATGGGGTACATCATGAAAAACAGGCAGATGGCGATCGGAATAGACACCTGATAGATACTCATGGCATCTAGGGTAACCGCGACACCGGGAAACAATTTACCCAGGATAATCCCGGCAATAATGCATAGAAAAACCCACAGGGTCAGGTATCGCTCAAAAACACTCAGTTTGCCACCGGCTTGTACAGGCTGCCTGGAATGCTCGTTGGCCTCATTCACGACAATTTCCCTCGTCCTTACAGTCTCTAAATCGCTTTTGATTGTACATCAAAAAAAGTTGATGAGTCAAACTATTTCAAGAAAACTTGATATGAGCGAGGCCAGGGCTCAACCGGCTGACCCTAAAACTTGGCTTGTTTAGTCAGCAATTCGCCAATGGTTAAATCAAAGGCAGCTTTGCCATCAAAGACTGTCCCGACCTTATGGCGGTGAAAATGGATGTAGGCCAAACGGTAGCCTTCTTCCGGTAGAGGGATGTAACCGACGTTGGGGACCAGTTCTGGGGCGTTCTCTAGGTAAAATTCGACAAAAGCCTGAAGTGCTGGATTTTTCTGGGCGGCGTCGGCATTGACATAAATAAACAGGGGACGGGAAAGGGGCTGATATTCAGCGTTTTCTACGGTTTCCCGAGAGGGCATAATTGGACCTGTGCCATGATCCAGGGCGACTGCCTTGAGTCCGTCCCGTTGTGCTTCATAGTAGGCATAGCCGAAGTAACCCAGGGCATTGGGGTCCCGGCGCACGCCCTCAACCAACTCATCATCATCCTCACTGGCGGTATAGTCATTCCGACTGGCATCGGTTTCCCCGACGATCGCCTCGGTGAAATAGTCAAAGGTCCCGGAGTCTGTGCCTGGACCGAATAGGGTCAAGGGGCGATCGGGCCAAGAGGACCGCACCTGATTCCATTTGACAATTTTCCCTTGCGCCGTGGGTTCCCAAATTTTCTTTAACTCCTCCACCGTGAGGCGATCGACCCAGGTATTGTCTGGGTGAACCACCAGGGTAATGGCATCAAAGGCGATGGGTAATTCGATATAGGGAACGCCGGATTCGCGACAGGCGGCCATTTCTTCTACGCTAATCGGTCGCGAAGCGTTATTAATCGTGGTTTCTCCGGCACAGAATTTGCGAAAACCACCCCCGGTCCCGGAGAATTCCACGGTCACTTCTGCCGGATTGGGATGAGTTTCTCGATAGGAGTCGGCGATCGCCTGGGTAATGGGATACACCGTAGAAGACCCATCCATGATGATGGGTTGTAAGACTTGAGAATTGCTGTTTTGGCAGGATGCCATCAGGGCCGCTACTCCGGCGATCGCCGCCCACCGTTTCACGCCGCTCAAAACCTGCTGTGCTGTTGCGTTCATAACCCTGTCCCCAAAAAACTATATGCGGGGTAATAGGATTAATATATCAATCAAACTTGATTAGTTAGGTTAAATTTTAGTAAAGGAGAGATTCAGGAGTCTCCATTACAGGACCGAGCCGGGAGAATCGGACTAAACCGGCGATACTCAGCGAGGTACTGTTCGAGCACTGCAAACTGAGGGATATTCAGACTGTAGTAGATCCAGCGCCCTTCTTGGCGAGAACGAACTAAAGCTGCTTCCTTGAGGGTTTTGAGGTGAAACGACAGCTTAGACTGACTCACGGACAGAATTTCGCACAGTTCACAGACACACAACTCGCGATCGCGCAGCAACTCCAAAATTGAAATCCGCAACGGGTCAGAAAACGCATGAAACCCCCCTGCAATCTCTGCCGGTGCATTCTCAGTGGTATTAACCATCAACTTTTCCTGAAATATCTAGGCCCGATTTTAGCATGGGAGATGGGGAGGATGGGGAGGATAGGGGAGATGGGGAGGATGGGGGAGATGGGGAGGATGGGGAGGATGGGGAGGATGGGGTTCATGTTTGTAGTAACGACTTCAGTCGTTGCTCTCGTGTCATGGCGTACGCCATGACACGCACCATGAGCGGCTTAAGAGCCTGTTTGGGGACTGGAGATTCAGCCTCCTTTGAGGGCGTTACTTGGCGATCGCCAAGTAACGCGGAAACGACTGAAGTCGTTACTACAAACATGAACCCATCCTCCCTATCTCCCTCACACTTACTTTTGTTTTGCCAAAAGCGCTTTAATCTGTTGCCAAATCCCTTCTAATTCTTCCACAGTATATTCAGACAAAGGCCGATCGCAAGCGGCTTCCAGTTTAGAAAATCTCTGGACAAAGCGATGATTGGTCTCTGCTAACCCCTCCGAAGGGTCTAAATCGTACCAGCGGGCGAGGTTAATTACCACAAATAACAAATCCCCTAATTCCGCCTGTTGGCGCGCCTTATCTTCATGGGCGATCGCATAACGAAATTCCCCTAACTCTTCCTCAAATTTCTCCCAAACTCCCTCAATATTATCCCATTCAAA
>CAYUEH010000191.1:0-9023 GCA_964442465.1 uncultured Laspinema sp.
ATTCCAACCGCATTCCGTATCAGTACAGTTTTCAATCCCCAGGACAAGAAACCGGGTTTTTGACCCAGACATGACTTACCCATATTTTGAGAATTCATCCTCAATGTAGAGGCGATTCCCGAATCGCCTCTACATTTAGGGTTTAGTGTTAAAAATTGCGTCAGTCCTGTCAGGTTGGGTGTTCAATGCCAATCTGTTTTGAAAACCCCGGTTTGTCTTTTCTATAGCATTCCTGGCCGGATTTGTACCTCACCCCCAACCCCTCTCCCAATTTGAGAGAGGGATTGGGGACCGCCGACGTCTTCCACAACGGCACGCCAGGATTGCTATATCCTGTACCCAGTTCTAGGGTCCCAGGACAGGAGAATCTAACCCAGACAAGGGACTTTCACCCCTCAATTTTGTTCAGAACCCTGGTGTCTAACCCCGGGGGTACAAACCTCCTCACCCTTTATTGCACCGGCAATCCATAACTTCTAAAAATTTCCATCACCGCTTCAATTTGGTCTGCTGTGGGGGGTTCAGTATTTTTCAGTTCATACTCATACCCCAACTGTTCCCACTTATATTCTCCCATTTGATGAAAGGGCAACACTTCCACTTTTTCCACATTGGTTAAGGTGGAGACAAAGCGGGCGAGTCCTTCCACATTCTCCCGGTTATCCGTGAGGTGGGGAACTAAAACAAACCGAATCCAAGCCGGTTTATCAATCTCCTTGAGATATTCCGCAAATTTCAGGGTGGGTTCTAGGGAAACATGGGTCACTTTTTCATAAAGCGCCCGATTATAAGATTTAATATCCAGTAAGACTAAATCTACATAATCTAACACGGGTTTAGCGGCATTTAATTGAACATAACCCGAGGTATCTAGGACGGTATGAATCTCTAATTCTTTACACCGACGGAAGATTTCTCGAACGAATTCTGGCTGCATCAACGGTTCGCCTCCAGTCACGGTCACTCCCCCTCCGGAAAAGCGCATATAGGAGCGATATTTTTGCACCTCTTCGATGAGTTCATCCACGCTGACGACTTTCCCTTCGTCGATATGTCGGCAATCCGGATTATGGCAATACAGACAGCGGAGGGGACAACCTTGGGTGAAAATGACAAACCGAATTCCCGGACCATCGACGGTTCCACAACTTTCGACGGAATGGATAGCCCCAAGGGCTTGAAAGGCTCGGATGGCGGGACGGGTAACGGTTAGATTTGCTGTTCTGTCTAGCATTTTTAAGGGAGAAAATAAAGGAAAGGCTGAATATTCATCTGGATATCATCCCAACGACAAAGGTGAGCTAAAGGCCCACCTTTGTCGTTTTTGAACGATTAGATGCGTTCGTGGAAGGTGCGGTTAATCACGTCTAACTGTTGTTCGCGGGTTAATTTAATGAAGTTGACGGCATAACCGGAGACCCGAATGGTGAGTTGCGGATATTTTTCCGGATGATCCATTGCATCAACCAGGGTTTCGCGATCGAGGACGTTGATGTTAATATGATGACCTTGATCGTGGAAGTACCCGTCTAAAATTCCTACGAGGTTGGTGAGTCGATCGCCTTCGGTTTTTCCTAATGCTTTCGGGACGATGGAGAAGGTGTAGGAAATCCCATCTTGAGCGTGTTCATAGGGCAGTTTCGCGACGGAAGATAAGGCTGCGATCGCCCCTTTGGTATCCCGTCCATGCATCGGGTTCGCACCCGGTGCAAAGGGTTCGCCGGCTTTGCGTCCATCGGGGGTATTCCCAGTTTTTTTACCATACACCACGTTGGAGGTAATGGTTAAAATCGACTGCGTGGGAACTGCATTCCGATAGGTTTTATGCTTGCGGATCTTGTTCATGAAGTTTTGAACGAGATCGGCGGCAATGTCATCGACGAGATCGTCGTTGTTCCCATACTTGGGATAGTCCCCTTCAATCTGGTAATCTACGATTAAGCCTTGAGGATTGCGAATGGCTTTAACTTTCGCATATTTAATCGCTGCGAGGGAGTCAGCTACCACGGAGAGTCCAGCAACACCACAGGCAAGGGTCCGATAAATATCGCGATCGTGCAAGGCGGCTTCAATCCGCTCATAGCAATATTTATCGTGCATATAATGGATCACATTCAAGGTGTTGACATACAGTTTCGCCAACCAATCCAGGAAGCGATCGAATTTCGCCACCACATCCTCGTAATCCAGATGGTCTCCCATCACGGGGGTAAATTCCGGCCCAATTTGTTCCCCAGAACTTTCATCCTTACCGCCGTTAATGGCGTATAGTAAGGCTTTTGCTAGGTTTGCCCGCGCCCCAAAGAACTGCATTTGTTTGCCAATTCGCATGGCGCTGACGCAGCAGGCAATGCCGTAATCGTCGCCATAGTCGGGCCGCATTAAGTCATCGTTTTCATACTGGGTGGAACAGGTGTCGATGGAAACTTTCGCACAATAGCGTTTGAAGTTTTCCGGTAACCGATCGGACCAGAGAATGGTTAAGTTGGGTTCCGGTGCCGCCCCTAGGTTATATAAGGTATGGAGGAAGCGGAAGCTGGTGCGGGTGACCAGAGGACGTCCATCTTCACCCATGCCACCAATACATTCGGTTACCCAGGTGGGGTCGCCAGAAAAGAGTTGGTTGTAGTCTGGGGTCCGCAGAAAGCGCACCATCCGTAGTTTCATGACGAAATCATCGATGATTTCTTGGGCGGCGGTTTCCGTGAGTGTGCCGTTTTTCAAATCCCGCTCAAAGTAGATATCCAGGAAGGTAGACACCCGTCCCAAGGACATCGCCGCACCATTCTGTTCTTTGACGGCGGCAAGATAGCCTAAGTAGGTCCATTGGACGGCTTCTTGGGCTGTGTTTGCGGGTCGTCCTAGGTCAAATCCATACCCGGCACCCATGTCTTTGAACTCTTGCAAGGCCCGAATTTGTTCGGAGACTTCTTCCCGCAGTTGGATCACGGGTTCGTCGATCGCATCAAATTCTAAGGATTCTAGCTGATGTTTCTTGTCCGCAATCAGGCGATTGACGCCATAAAGTGCGATGCGCCGATAGTCCCCAATAATTCGTCCCCGTCCATAAGCATCGGGCAATCCGGTGATGATCCCGGAATGTCGGGCCGCCCGCATTTCCCGGGTATAAGCATCAAATACGCCGTCATTATGTGTTTTACGATACTGGGTGAAGATTTTTTCGGTTTCCGGGTCGAGTTTATACCCGTAGGCTTCTAACCCGGCTTTGACGATGCGAATACCCCCGTAAGGCATGATGGCACGTTTCAGGGGTTTATCGGTTTGCAGTCCGACAATCCGTTCTAGGTCGCGATCGATATAACCCGGACCGTAGGCGGTAATCGATGCCGGAATCTTGGTTTCCGCATCTAATACACCCTTGTTCCGTTCTTCTTTCATCAGTTCGGTGACTTTCTTCCAGAGGGTGGTGGTGCGTTCTGTAGCCTCTGCTAAGAAGGTCTCATCTCCCTGGTAGGGTTTGTAATTCTTTTGGATGAAATCCCGGACGTCAATTTCTTTGCCCCATTTGCCGGTCACGAAGCCTTGCCATTCCTCGCTAATAGCCGTTTGTTTGCCCGGTAATTCTGTCGCTTGGGGAGATCTTACTGAAGTGGAAACCATAGTCTTAATTACCTCGAATCGGTAAACCGTTTTGCTTGTTCTCTATCCACTCTTTTAATATAGCGCACAATTCAATCTACTTTTCATTTTCTACTTTTTTTTTATGAAAAATCAAGAAACTCCCTGGGGCTGGAGGCATTCTGTATGGGCTGTCATTGCTGCTGTGGGGTGGGATTACGGCTACTGCCTAGGCCGTTGGAATTGTCAAGGTTCTATTGAAATATCCTGGATTTTCTTTGGAATTGTTTAAGATTTATCCTGGGGGAATGGCAAAATTTAGGGGTAAAATTGATCCTTGCATTGTTTTGATTTTTCCGGTATAATGAAAGGTCAATATTTTAAGGTTTGGGATCCGGAGATTCTGATCCGTGGCAGTGAGTTTCCTGCCCGGTTTCTAGTTCGGTTAAAAATTGCGATCGCCGAGGCGTCATCGGCGATCGCTACTTCAAAAGCGTTGCGCATCCATCGGGCAAGACCATCCCAGGATACCTGGCGATCGCTGACTAAGGGTTGCATCTCCTGGGTCAAATTCACCCC
Organism: uncultured Laspinema sp.; assembly: GCA_964442465.1. Classification (GTDB taxonomy): domain Bacteria; phylum Cyanobacteriota; class Cyanobacteriia; order Cyanobacteriales; family Laspinemataceae; genus Laspinema. Next base: position 4,159 of record CAYUEH010000191.1, read on the forward strand.
GAACCAAGTCGGTTGATCAGAATTGACTGTTCCCTTCACCGACGCCTCGTCTAGGGCAAGAATCGGGTGATTTTGAGAGGAGGAGACGTTGCTGAGGCGTTTGTTGGAGGTGGGACACATTTCTACAAAAACACGACGTTCTCAGAGTAAATTCAGGACTTCGGGACTTTCTATCGCAGAGGTCCCGTGACCAATTTGGGTAATGCCAGGGGTTGCTACATCGGCATGGATGCTGGCGGGACCGTCCATTTCCCCAGCATGAACTTTGACTTTTCTGCCCGCATCCTGGGCGATCGCCCAGGCATCTTGAAAGCGATCGGCGCGGGTTTCAGGAGTTTCTAACCCATGTAAGTCAAATCCACTGATTACCGGATAAGGGAGCATTCGTGCTACTTGCAATCGGGCATTCTCACTTCCCGGGGCGCGATCGATGCCGACGATAATTCGGATCGGGATGCCGCGATCGCCAGGGGTTGCCACCGATGCTGCTAACTGTTTCCGGACCGTTTCTAAATCCAGCTTCAGCCGGTCCACCGTTGCCACATTAAAATTCAACTCCCGGACGGTACTCCATCGAGGCGTACCTTCTAAATGCAGGTGCATTTCAGCTTTGGGCATCTGAGCAAGGGCCACTAACATCCGCTTCGGTTCCAACTCTACCATCAGGGTGGGGTACCCCTCTCGTAATTTACACTCCATCTATCTGGACTCATCCCGAATCCGGCTGTCAAAAGTCGGTTTTCTATAAGCCAAGGGTAGGAGAGGTTCGGTCAGCAAACGCTTTGGCCCTTGAGTCGCGATCCTTTCTATACTAACGCCTCTGTTGAATTTCCGACTTCATTACTATACTGACCTGACCTTTCTCTTGTTCTTTATCTAATCTTAAGAATTGGGGGAATGAGGCGATCGGCCTGGGTTACTTCCGGCTGTAAGCCAGTCCGGCCTTCCCTTCCCTTCTCAATATACTCCTTTTTTGAGGACGACTTCGCCTTGTTGGCGATCGCAACAAAGCGACGGGCGTCCTAAGTTTAGCAAAAAACGTTGCAATTCACGACCTTTTTGATAAACTTATGTAACGAATGTTATTATTCCTTGTTATTTGATTCAGCAGGTTCGTGAGAATAATTGCAATCTTTTCGGTTAAACAGTCGCTGCATAGCTGATCGGGATTACCCTTGAGCTTTTTTTTGAATAAAAACAAGAGAGGTTCAGCCTGTTGTCCGGAAACAGAGGGGATAACCTTACCCCAAATTCGTAATATTTTGTAATCGTTTTAATGAATGAATTCGCTTATGATAAACAGGAAAGCAACAGACAAACCCCTGCGACTGAAACCGCAGAGCCGGTAATCTCCTAAATTGTAGAAAGTCGGATCTGCCTCAATCCCAAACCCAATGAATGAAGAAAGGGGGATTTGCCCTGAGCCCTAGGTTCAGACGCTTTCAGCGAGGTAACCCCCTCGGGATGAGACGCCTCGAAAACAGACCCAAACCTACAGTGTTAGGAGATTCGTTCAACTCCCTGATGGATTTAGAACGAGAAGCACCCGCTCGCCAGACAGATCAGAATCAATCCGGAGATTTCCCAAACGCGGACAACTCAAAAAGTTTCATAACCAAATAGTTGCTAATCTAGCCCGGTTAGCGCACAACCCAAACGCAACTCCAGTCCCAACACAACTTATTGGCATTGTCAAGAACGAGGACTAACAAATGAGCGTTCAAAACTACAACACATCTCCCAAAGAAAATATGGAAGAAGCAACCCTGTCCACCCGGAATACCTATCAAGACGTAGCCGCATCTAAGACCATTAAGAATACCTTGGCATATAACGAAGCCTTAACCACCATGAAAGAAACCCTAACCTTAGAACATGACCAAACCCCCAAAACCTACGGACTAGAAGCCCTAGGGATGAAAAACCTCGGCCATGTCTATCGCAACCTCGCGATTCCCACCTTGGTCGAACACGCCTTAGCCCGGGCCGAAGCCATCCTCGCCGACAATGGCGCACTTTGTATTAATACCGGAAAATATACCGGACGGTCTCCTAACGATAAATTTATCGTAGATGAACCGAACAGCCGGGACGAAATCCACTGGAACAAACTCAACGTTCCCATTTCCGAACAGAACTTCAAACGCCTCTATCGGCAAGTGCTTTCCTACGTTCAGGGTCGAGACCTTTATCTGTTTGATGGGTATGTCGGGTGCGATCCGAACTACCGCGTTGGCGTGAGAATCATCAACCAATACGCCTCACAGAATTTATTCGCCCATCAACTCTTCATTCGGGCAACAGACGAAGAACTTGCCAACCATCAAGCCGATTTCACCGTGATCGCGGTTCCCGGTTTGCAAGGCGACCCAGAAATCAACGGCATCAACTCCGAAGCCTTTATCGTCGTCAACTTTTCTCAAAAAATCGTCATTATCGGCGGTTCTAAATATGCCGGGGAGATCAAAAAATCCGTATTCTCCTTGATGAACTACTTTATGACCAAGCGGAACGTCCTGCCGATGCACTGTTCGGCAAACATGGATGATCAGGGTAATACCGCCTTATTCTTCGGACTCTCCGGTACAGGTAAAACGACCATTTCCGCAGATCCGACCCGTCGCTTGATTGGGGATGACGAACATGGTTGGTCAGAAGATGGTATCTTTAACTTTGAAGGCGGATGTTATGCGAAAACGATCGCCTTGTCCAAAGAAAACGAACCGCAAATCTGGGATGCGATCCGGTTTGGTGCCTTAATGGAAAACGTCGTCCTCGATCCCGTCACTCGTCATCCCGACTACAATGATGGCAGCTTGACCGAAAATACCCGGGCTGCCTATCCCATCGACTATATTCCCAATGTAGTGCTTCCCAGTGTTGGCGGACATCCCACAGCGGTGATTTTCCTTTCAGCCGATGCCTTTGGCGTCTTGCCTCCGATCGCCAAACTGACGAACCGGCAGGCCATGTATTACTTCATGTCCGGCTATACCAGCAAACTCGCCGGAACAGAACGGGGAATTACCGAACCCGAAGCCACCTTCTCCGCCTGTTTCGGAAAACCCTTCCTGCCTCTGTCAGCCACCGTGTATGCAGAAATGCTCGGTGAACGCCTGCGGAAACATAATGCTACCGCCTCCGTATATCTCGTCAATACCGGATGGTCCGGTGGTCCTTATGGCGTCGGCAGCCGGATTAAGATTAAATATACCCGGGCAATGGTATCAGCGGCCCTGAGTGGCGAACTCGATCACGTCACCTGTCATCCTCATCCCATCTTCAAAATGTTGATTCCCGAAGCCGTTTCCGGCGTACCCAGTGAGATTCTCGATCCGCGCAAGACCTGGGCGGATAAAGAGGCTTACGATCGCCAAGCTAAAGAACTTGCCCGACGCTTTGTGGATAACTTCAAACGCTTTACCACCGCCAGTCAGGAGATTATTGACGCCGGTCCTAGCTTTGAATAACGCAACCGCAGAGTAGAGAATCCAGGCTGTCGGGAACCTCAACGGACCTCATGCCCTGATTCTCTAACTCAATATAACACTTCTCACAGAATGACTCGGGCAGTTTCCCGGGGTTACTCCTCCCGTTTACCATTGAGGCGGGGGTGACTGGGATCGGGAACTGCTCCATTTCTAAATTCTTTCTAAAGAAATACAATCTCTCTCAAAAGTCTGAAAACCTTGACGAGATGTCACTGAAATAACACGAAGTCGGGGAGATTGCTGCTAAAGTACAAATTGTTTGTTTACAGAGGAATGTAGTTCATGGGAACTTTAAAAGTTGGGATTAATGGATTTGGACGGATTGGACGTCTAGTCCTGCGTGCCGGAATTAACAATCCCAATCTTGAATTTGTGGGGATTAACGACCTGGTTCCTTCGGATAACCTGGCCTATTTATTCAAACATGACTCCACCCAAGGGAAATTTCCCGGGTCGGTAAAAGCCACTCCCGAGGGAATTGAGATTGACGGTAAGTTTATCCCCTGTACCGCCATTAAAGACCCGACGGAACTGCCTTGGGGTAAAGTCGGTGCCGATTACATTGTCGAGTCTACGGGACTGTTTACCACCCTAGAAGGGGCTACCAAGCATATTAAAGGGGGTGCCAAGCGCGTCGTGATTTCCGCACCGACGAAGGACCCGGACCAAGTACGCACCTTCCTGGTTGGGGTCAACCATGAGACATTTGACCCGGCGAAAGATACCGTCGTCTCTAATGCCAGTTGCACCACGAACTGTCTGGCCCCGGTTGCTAAGGTGATTAATGACAATTTTGGCTTCAGTGAAGGGCTGATGACAACGGTGCACGCGATGACAGCGACCCAACCCACGGTGGATGGACCGAGTAAAAAAGACTGGCGCGGAGGCAGGGGTGCCGCCCAAAATATTATTCCCGCCTCCACGGGTGCTGCCAAAGCGGTAACCTTGGTGTTACCGGAGTTGAAAGGTAAACTGACGGGGATGGCATTCCGGGTTCCGACGCCCGATGTATCTGTGGTGGATTTGACCTTCCGCACCACCAAGGCAACCAGCTATAAAGAAATTTGTGCGGCGATGAAAGCGGCATCCGAGGGCGAACTCAAAGGGATTTTGGGTTATACCGAGGATGAGGTAGTTTCCACGGATTTTGTTGGAGATTCTCACTCCAGCATTTTTGATGCCGGTGCCGGAATGGAACTGAACTCGAATTTCTTCAAAATTGTGTCATGGTATGACAACGAATGGGGTTATTCCTGCCGGGTTGTGGATTTGATGCTGTCTATGGCGAAAAAAGACGGCATTCTATAGGGTTATACCAGGTTAGTTCAGGGTTTTGATTAAAAAAGGGCGATCGGTTGCGATCGCCCTTTTTTT
>CAYUEH010000192.1:0-9019 GCA_964442465.1 uncultured Laspinema sp.
GTTTTGAGAGAGATTGGCTCCGCCTAGAAAGAAGTAACAGCCGGGGACTTCTTGTAAAAAGAAGCTCATATCTTCTCCACCCATTGTTTGGCACTCTGGCACAATTCCTGCGGGGGTTTCCACGACATTGGACGAGACTGATCGCACTAAGCTGGCGATCGCCGGATGATTAATCACCGGGGGATAAAGTTTTTGGTAATCTAACTCATAGCTGGCCCCATGACTGTGACAAACCCCGGCAATGATCTGCTCAATCCGTTTAGGGATAGTCTCTCCTAATTCTGGATTAAAATAGCGCACAGTTCCGCTCAAGTGGGCCGAGTCAGCAATCACATTTAACGCCTTCCCGGCATGAAGTTCCCCCACAGTTACCACCGCAGATTCTAAAGGATTGACATTCCGGGCGACAATGGTTTGCAGGGCCTGAACGATTTGGGCGGCGACTAAAATTGAATCAACGGTTTGATGAGGCATGGCACCATGTCCGCCTTTGCCTTGAATATGGCAGCGGAAAAACTCGGTGGCAGCCATTAAGGGACCGCTGCGCACCCCAACGGTGCCGAGGGGGAGGTTGTTCCACAGGTGCAATCCAATGATGGCATCTACTGCCGGATTTTCCAAGACGCCTGCTGCAATCATGGGTTTGGCACCCCCCGGTCCTTCCTCTGCGGGTTGGAAAATGAATTTGACCGTTCCAGAAAATTGCTCGGGGTGTTGGGAGAGATAGTAGGCTGTTCCGAGGGCGATCGCCACATGACCATCATGTCCACAAGCGTGCATTTTTCCCGGATGCTGCGATCGGTAGGGGACCTCATTCTCTTCAAAAATTGGCAGTGCATCCATATCGGCGCGAATCCCGATCGCCTTGCCCGGATTTTCACCTTCAACAATGGCCACAATCCCGGTTTTAGCAATCCCAGTTTGATGCTTAATTCCCCATTGTTGCAATTTTTGAGTAATGAATTCAGCACTTAGATGTTCGTTAAAAGCGAGTTCAGGACGTTGATGTAACCACCGCCGCCATTCTACCAGTTGAGGCTGTAAAGCCTGGAGTTCAGAACGAAGGCTAGATTGATTAATTTGCTGCGGATTTAGAGATGTGGAAAACATGATTTGAGAAATTGACAATAGAGGCTTTAACGATAATGGGTTTGTTTGAAAACCGCAAAATCACAAAATCATAGTTTCTGTTTTGGGTTGGGACAAAACTGAAAAAATTTGACTTAAATTAATTTAATAAGTTTACAGTTTTTAGGGGTAAAAATACACATTATTTTAAAAACTAAACATCGGTAAACGCGGGAGCAGGAGTTCAAGGTCGAGATGAGATGCAACCTGAATGAGTTGGTTTAAATTATGAGCATCCTCCAAACAAGGAATCGTCCCCAAGACGCGAGTTTGAGTGAGGGATTCGATTAAATCGATAGGAGTTAAATCGGCAACTTCTGCCTCAGAACGAGGTTGGACACAATTGAGGATAATTCCCAGTAACGGCACTCCAGCTTGTCGGGCGAGGGCGACATTGGCAACAGCAGCAGCGATCGCCCCTAATCGGACCGGAACCACTAACACCGTGGGAATGCGCCAATCATGGGCTAAATCGGCTACAGTCAGCTCCCACGAAATCGGGGAACCCAATCCACCCACGCCCTCCACCAGGACGAAGGGGAAGCGCGCTTGCAGTTCGGTAAACACCGGCCAAAGCTGTTTGAGGTCTACGGAACGACCTTCCCGTTGGGCGGCGACTGGGGGGGCGAGAGGGGCCTCGAAATAGAGGGGCGTAATTTCTTCTGGGGATTGTTTCAACTCAAACAGCCGTTGATAGAGTTCCCGATCGCCGGTTCCCGACTGTAGCGGTTTCATCAGGGCCAGAGAACCCTGGGCATAATACCGTTGCCAATAGGCGGCGATCGCCGTTGTTACCACAGTTTTACCCGCATCGGTATCCGTTCCGGCAATCAGTAATGTGTTCAATGTTTTATTCCGGTCCTTGGTCATCAGTTTGGCAATCTATACGGTTCTAGTCGCTGACGCTAATCTCAATTTCATAGTTGATCCCGGCTCCTGCGGCTATATCAATTTTATAATCTCCCGGGACAGAAACCTGAGTTTGCCATTGCACCAGCAGCGCACCTTCTTCAACCAGTTGACCATTGGGATAGCGGATATCCAGACCGATCGCCCCAGAAACCACCGAAACTCTCAGACTCTGGCCTCTGTTGACATTCACCACATAGCGTTTCCGTTGGCTCCTCGTGCGTCCACTCATTTGCCTGCTACTACCCCCGGAGACCTGAACTCTTTGGATGTCTATCCCCGGAGTTGGATCTGAGCTGGGCGTCGGGACAGGGATCGGTCTGGGAGCAGGGGTGGGCTCCGGTCGGGGCGGGGGACTGGGAGCAGGAGTGGGTTCCGGTCTGGACTGGGGAATTGTTGGAGTGGGACTGGGGGCGGGACTCGGGGTCGATTCTAAGCGTTCTGGAGGAACAGGAGACTGCTCCTGGGAGGAAACTGGAGGGGCCGATGCCGGGTCGGTTGATGCCCGACTCGCCCGAGTGATCCGCAGATCAAAATTACTGGGGGAGAATCCAGGCAAGCTAAATAACTCGATCTCGTATTCCCCAGTTTCTTGTAACCGTCCCGTCCATTGCTTCACCCCTCTGGATTCCCCAAGGGCCTGACGGTTGGGACCCCAGACATTCATTAAAATCCCCCGGTTGGCCAGACTAGCACTCAACACTTCACCTGCGGTTCCTGAAACGATGTATTTAATAATTTCGTTCTCTTCCACGGTGCCTTCTACCGCCGTGGTAACCCCCGTACCCACATTCAGGGGAATGGTAGAAATAATCGGGTCTGCGGGGGGTGGGGGTTCCGGTGGTTGGGAACCGGGGCGGGGGATGCCGGGAATCAGCAACGGGTTAGAGGATGTGTCTTCAGGAGAAGGGGTGGAGTCGGGATTGGGGGAGGGGGTTGGGGTGGAGTCCGGGAGAGGGGAGGGAATTGGTGGAATGGTTGCCTCAGGGAGATCCGATTCAACCGTGGAAAATAAGGGAGCCGGATTTTCCTGGACATCGGGGCGATCGAGCTTTAAGAAAGAACGGACAACATTCCAAGACCCTAATCCACTCAGGAGAATGATGGCAAAGATGCCCAGAGCGATCGCGATCGGGTGGTCGAATAAAGAATCAGACGCCGGAGAGATTCCGGGCCCCGGAGCGTTGGGGTCGAGGGAGGGAGAACCCACGGGATTCCGACCTACGGCAATCGTAGCCAGTTCCGATCCACTGGGATCGTGGCGTTGAGGAATCGGGCGTTGGGCAGTCAGTTGGCCCAGGACAAGCTGGACTTCCTTGGCATATTGGTAGCGATCGCCCGGTTTGTAACTCAACATCCGATTCAGGACCCTTACCAATTCTGGCTGTACCGGATGGGGAACAAATCGTTCCCAGTGCCACACCAGCTTGACATCATCAAAGAGGTCTTGGGGTTCTCTGACTGTGAGCAAGACCACCGCAGTCACCGCTAGGGCATAAAGATCGCTACTGGGATAAGCTCGACCCGTTTGCATTTGTTCGCTAGGCGCATAGCCTAATTTTCCCACCGTTGTGGCAGCAGCCCCCTGTTCTGGAAACTGAATCAGGGTAGCGAGTTCTTTCACCACCCCAAAGTCAATCAAGACCGGCCAGCGGTCCGATTCGCGGCGAATGATATTTTCTGGAGAAATATCGCGATGAATAATGCCTTGGCTGTGGATGTAATCCAGGATGGGCAAAAGTTGCTGCATTAACTGCAACACTTCAGTTTCAGAAAATCGCTTCCCTGCGGCTTTATACTCTTCGAGCAGGGTGCGATAGGTTTTTCCGGCGACATAATCTTGGACTAAAAACAGCCGTCCTTCTTGTTCAAAGGTGGCTCTAAACTGGGGAATTTGAGGGTGTTGAATTTGATAGAGAATGGCTGCTTCTCGTTGGAACAATTCCAGGGATTTGACCTGGGCATGACTGCCATTTTGGGCGGGAATAAATTCTTTGAGGGCGCAGCGTTCATTAAACCGTCCTTGATCTTCGGCGAGATAGGTGCGGCCAAACCCTCCCTGACCTAACAGACTGAGTATATGATATCGGTTTTGTAAGATGGTTCCACTAAAAATTGCGGCTTGCATAGAAGTTAAGTTCTCGTTTAAATCAGAGGGATTGAGGGGTCTTTGATAGGGTTTAACCGACTTAATGGCGATCGCATCTGCCATTCAAGAGGTCCGGGAGGGGGGCTGAATCAACCCTGGTTCATAGATCCAGGGTGAATTCAGCCACCCGGGTTGATTGCTCCTAGTATCCGTTTCCGTCTGTTCCGGTTGCCTGTACAGGGAAGTTCAGCCTGCCTCCTCCTGAGTCCCCAATCTGCCCCCGGGCGAGCACTGAGTTTCCTCCTGCTCTCTATTCTGGCAAAGTTATTTCAGGAGGACGTTCCTCAGAAACCCGCTGAATCTCAAAATTATCGATACTCATTTCAAAGCGATTGAAAATGACGCGCATTTCGTCATAAGCCAGGGCAGCAGAAAGACCTCGTGGGGTGGGACATTGGACCCGCAATAAGGTTTGAAAACCGCCAAACTCTTCGTTGAGATAGAAGGTTTTGGAGCACTGGAAACTGATAAAGCCTTCTAGAGCAAGCTGATTGAGGGCAGCAATCCCCAAGGGAGAGTTGAGAATATTTTCCCATTGTTGCGAGACTTCTGAAGCATTCATGCGACGCCACTGTTGGGATTGAGCTTGAGGAGGATTAGGGTTTTGGCCGAAATTGGGGGAGGCTCCTAAACAACTGGCGATCGCCAGGGTCAGTCCCACTCCTGCATAACGGGCAATCCGACTGCCTGCCCGAACAATCCGCTGGATGTTCTCAGTTGGTTTCATCAAAAACTCCCATTTTCAAACTGGATAGAGGTGAGACCCGATCGCCTATCCGGGCCACAACCCCGGGTATCGGGTCCCACCCATTGAGTCTGTAGCGATATCCTAGGACTGGCCGGAAAGCTTGGCTTTGACCATTTCTTGCACTTTTTTACCTTCGGCCTTGCCTTTGAGCTGTTCCATCGCGGGACCCATCACCTTGCCCATATCTTTGACCGAGGTAGCACCCACTTCAGCCACGATTTGATCAATCACCTGGCTGACTTCTTGATCAGACAAGGGCTTGGGCAGGTATTCTTCCAGAATGGCCAATTCTTGGGCCTCTTGTGCAGCGAGTTCCTCGCGACCGCCTTGCTGATATTGTTCAATGGACTCTTTGCGCTGCTTGGCGAGTCTGGAGAGGATCTCTAGTTCTTGTTCTTCCGTTAAGGTATCCTGGCCCGAAGGTCTGACGCTTACTTCCTTTTCTAGAATCAATTTTTTGATACTGCGTACCGTTTCCAGACGAATTTTATCCTTGGATTTCATCGCCGTCTTGATGTCTTGGTCAATTCGTTCTTTTAAGCTCATAACGCCTCACTTTTTTTAATGATTAACCTTTAATTTCGGAAAACCGAGTCAGGGAGGCAACGGAGGAAGCCAGCCTACTTCCAGCCTAGCCGCAACCGAGGGGACTCGGCAATGATCCGGGGGACATCAAAGCAGGCAGCGGAAATTTCACCGGAAAAAAACAGCACGATTCGCTCAATGGCTCTAGCTGTGGCCAGCCGGGAGCCTAGGATGAGGGAGTGAGTAGGGAAGGGGGTGGGGGCGTCTGTGCCGTTGCCCTTTTGCTAAGGGTGTTCCAACAAATAAATCATCCAAATGCCGATGGTTAAGCACTTAACAAGACTGTCCACGCCCGCGCTTCTCGGGCTTTGTCCGTGTAGCCTCCGGGCTTCAGCCTGCGGGTTTTGTGGGTATTTTATTTTTTGGAGTTCCCTAAGTTCATCCATATTTTCGGTAAATATCACCCCACAAACCTGATGGTGCATAGATTAGAGGGTCCTCTGTTTCTGCGCACGCCCGATTGATGAATTTAATTTAAGCCCAAATTTCCATATTGCTTTGGATAGAGATCCGCAAAAATAATGACGAAAATTTCCGATTGAGGTGATAAAATTTGAACCAATGAACGTCCGATAAAGTGCCTGCCGTGATCCGTTCTGCTACTTTAACCCTCCAGCCATCTCTGGCTACCTTTGCTGACCATAGCCGTCTGCGACTGTTTTCAGGTTCTGCTAACGTCCCTCTATCTCAGGAAGTGGCTCGCTACTTGGGAATCGATTTGGGACCAATGGTCCGGAAGCGGTTTGCTGATGGTGAACTTTACATCCAAATCCAGGAGTCAATCCGGGGATGTGACGTTTACCTGATTCAACCCTCTTGTTATCCGGTGAATGACCACCTGATGGAATTGCTGATTATGATCGATGCCTGCCGAAGAGCCTCGGCAAGGCAAATTACCGCCGTAATTCCCTACTATGGCTATGCTAGGGCCGATCGCAAAACAGCGGGACGAGAGTCCATTACCGCCAAACTGGTGGCAAATTTAATTACCCAAGCCGGTGCAAGTCGGATTTTGGCAATGGATTTGCACTCAGACCAAATCCAAGGGTATTTCGATATCCCCTTAGACCACGTTTATGCTTCGCCAGTCGTATTAGACTACCTCGTTAGTAAACAACTTTCTGACATTGTGGTGGTTTCCCCAGACGTGGGAGGCGTGGCGAGAGCTAGAGCATTTGCTAAAAAGTTAAACGATGCGCCTTTGGCGATTATCGATAAACGTCGGCAAGCTCATAATGTGGCCGAAGTCATGAATTTGATTGGTGATGTAGAGGGCAAAACGGCAGTGCTGGTCGATGACATGATCGATACTGCCGGTACAATCTGCGAGGGTGCTCGCTTACTTCGGAAAGAAGGCGCCAGACAGGTTTATGCCTGTGCAACTCATGCAGTTTTTTCTCCTCCAGCGGTTGAGCGCCTTTCTACAGGGGTGTTTGAAGAGGTGATTATTACAAATACCATTCCGGTCCCCGAGGATAAACGCTTTCAACAGTTGACTATCCTTTCGGTGGCTAATTTATTAGGTGAAACAATTTGGCGGATTCATGAAGATAGTTCCGTTAGCAGTATGTTCCGCTAAGTTGCAGCGGGTGGAGTCCCTGGTGAACCCAACCGCATAAGTGTCAACGCAGGTATCATCCTGCGCTTTTGATAAGTTAGCCCGCCTGTGCGGGCTTCTTTGGGTGGAGTTGCAGTCAACTCGGTAGCGGCAGGAGATTCCAGGGAATTCTCGTCCTCAGATTCCTTGAGTTTTGCTGAGTATTGTTTGTTTAAAATATTAACACAATTTAGAAGCGCTTTTTCGGGAACTGAACCGATGAGTTTTTGATACACAATGAAGCCTAAATTTAAAGATACTCTGGCATGGCAGCAAGCGGAAATCCTGATGCAACCGGCTTTGATTCGCGTCCTGGATAATATTCGCAAACAACTCGAAGATTCCAGTTGGGAAGGCACTTACGAAGATGTGCAAACGCCTTTTCCTGGCTACTTACTCTGTTTAAAACGGGGAGAAGCGGAACACAAGTTTAATGTCTGGGAATTGTGCTTTGAAATTTGCTTTCAAAATTATAGCCCCACTCATGCAGCCCCAGAAAGCTGTGATGTGGAAATTGATAGCAGTTTGATTGATGAGGAGGGTGAAGTAGATTGGAATCGACTGGATGAGAAAGCCAAGCAGTTGGTTCAGGAGATTTTTGCCAATTTGCCTAAGCTGTAGTAAAAACCCGCACCCGTCAACGGTGGGGCTATACAGACAAAGCCCGCCTGCGCGGGCTAAAGAGAAAACAGGCTAGGATATGGGATCCGGTATTGATAGCCTATAAATAAGTAATTTAGAGAAAACCAGGGATGGCTATGACTGATGAATTGCGGAAGCTTCAGGCAGCGAGTGGCGCAGTGTTTGCGGATTCGGACTCGGAAATTCAGGTGCCGGTGAGTTATGGGAATGACCCTGGGGCGATCGCCTCGGCATCTCAGTCGGTGACATTATGCGATCGCTCGGATTGGGGTCTGATTCAAGTCAGTGGTGGCGATCGCCTGCGCTTTTTACATAACCAAAGCACGAATGAGTTCCAAAAACTCCAGCCGGGACAAGGGTGCGATACGGTTTTTGTCACCTCTACGGCAAGGACCATCGATTTGGCAACGGCTTATATGACGGAGGATACCACCCTGTTGCTGGTCTCCCCCAGTCGGCGTCAGAGAATTATTGAATGGCTCGATCGCTATCTGTTCCCTGCCGATCGCGTGGAGTTGCAGGATATCACCGACTCGATGGCGACGTTTAGTTTAATCGGTCCAGGAAGTTTGGCCCTGTTAGCCCCCTGGGGAGTGGCAGGCGACTGGCCCCATGCTAGTCATCAACTCCTGACCCTGGGTAAGATTCAGGTGCGAGTTGCGGTGGGGAGTGGATTGGCCCTACCCGGCTATACCCTGATTTGCGATCGCCATGATGCGCCATTCCTATGGAACATCCTCACCGATGGCGGTGCCGTTCCCTTGGGAACCCAGGGGTGGGAACAACTGCGAATTCAGCAAGGACGTCCTGCACCCGACTCCGAACTGACGGAGGATTACAACCCCTTGGAAGCGGGATTATGGCACAATATCTCGTTTGATAAAGGTTGCTACATCGGACAAGAAACCATCGCCCGGTTGAATACTTACAAAGGGGTGAAGGTGCAACTCTGGGGGGTAAAACTCAAGGGACCCGCATCCCCTGGAACAGTGGTGACGATGGGGGAGGAGAAAGTTGGGACCCTCACCAGTTACACCGACAGTCCTGAAGGCCCTTTTGGGTTAGCCTACATTCGCACGAAAGCCGGAGGTGCGGGTTTGCAGGTGCAAGTGGGTGAGGTAACTGGAGAGGTTGTGGATATTCCCTTTGTCACGCGAGGATATTTGGGTTAGTCATTGGTCATTGGTCATTGGTCATTGGTCATTGGTCATTGGTCATTGGTCATTTGTCATTTCTCCTTGGGATTTTTGAAGACTGAGGA
>CAYUEH010000193.1:0-9018 GCA_964442465.1 uncultured Laspinema sp.
TCTCCCCCCAGACGGGCCACCGTGTCACTCCCCCGCAAACAGGAGGTGAGTCGTTGGGCCACTTCTTTCAATAACAGGTCGCCGCTGTCATGTCCGAGGGTATCATTGATTTGTTTAAATCCATCTAAATCGATAAATAAAACCGCCACAATTTGGTTATTAATCGCAGCCCATTCTAAGGATTGAGTCAGCCGGTCGTAAAATAATTGGCGGTTCGGAAGATTGGTGAGGTTATCGTGATAGGCTTGGTGGCGTAATCGGTCTTCTGAAACCTTTAATTCTTGGTAAGACTGAGCCAATTCTGACGCCGTGCGTTTGAGTTCTTCTTCCTTATGCTTGCGTTCAGTAATGTCTCGAATCACCCCAACTAAGAAAACATTACCGGCGGAATCTTTATGCAAAGAGCGTTTCGTGGCAATATAATGTAGTGTTCCCGTGGCATCGGTCAACTTGGCTTCATTTTCATGAGGTAACCCGGTGGTCAAGACCCATTCATCTTCCTGCCAAAAGAGATTAGCTTCATCGGTGGAAAAAATTTCATAATCTGATTTTTCGATAACCACATGGAAAGGATAGCCAATTAATTGACAATAGGCTTCATTTAAGACAATCCAGCGATGGTTTTGATCCTTCACAAAAATGGGGTCGGGGATGGTATTGATGATTTGGGCTAAAAAGTCTTTGGATTCGGCAAAAGAGCGTTTTAATTTTTCTTCATGATAGGCAATATAAGCTGTCACCAATCCGGACGAACCGATCAGGGTTAAGAGGGGAGGAATTAAGGGGACCCACCAGCCCATCAAAAATAGAACTGTTGCGGTACCGAACAGGGTGACAGAAGCTAGGAGGATGCTGCCAGTGAGGCGAACGGGCGATCGCCAGGTGGAACTGATCAGGGCACCGGCGATCGCCCACAGCACAATCCATAGCCATTCGATGGGTTCAGACCCGAACAAAATCGAGGGTGTACGGTCATCCAAAGCCGCACTAAGGATTTGGCTGACAAAATTGGCATGAAGCTGGACCCCAAACACTTTTCGCGGGGGATGGAACAATCCCGCACTCTGGGGGGTGTAGAAAAAATCATTGGTACTCGTCGCCGTCGAACCGATCAAGACCACGCGATCGCGCACCCACTCTGCCGGGACCTCCCCCTGTAAAACCTTCCTCATGGACACCTCGCGATAGGGGACCAATTCAGACTCACCCGGGGCCCCCACATGAAAATTAGCCAGCACTTGATAACCGCCATTATCTTGGCGGATATAGGGTCCATCATGGGGTTCAAACCGAGGAAAGGTGTGGGGACCGAGTTGGAAATGCTCCGGATGCTCAGGGGAGGGTTGAAGTTTGATCCCTTCCTTTTGCAGATAGAGCAAGGCCAACTTTAAGGCAAAACTTTGGTAGGATTTCTCATCACTCCAGAGATAGAGGAGATGACGGCGGATTGTGCCATCGGAATCGATCGCCACATTGTTAAATCCCACGGCACCCAATTCGGCCAGGACTTTCGGAGGACGGACCCCAATCAGGTTGTTAGCGATGGGAACCTCTTCAATTCCAATTAGATTGGGGGTAGTGGCAAAGACTTGTTGTAACTCAGCGTGACCCGGTTCCACAGGAATATCGCGATAGAGATCCAGACCGATCGCCCGGGGAGAGTAGCGATTCAGTTCTTCCAGGGTTTCAGCTAAGACGCGATCGGAAATCGGCCAGGTTTGGAATTCCCGGATATCGGTTTCGTCAATTCCCACAATCAGGATGCGATCGTCCCTCGGTTCCGGGGGACGCCACCGAAACATCTGGTCATAAGCCGCCCATTCCAATGACTGCAACAGTCCCGTGGAGCGCAGAACCAACACGAAACCGGCTACACCGACAACAGCCTTAACGGGAAGCCAGATGCTCCCACTCCAGTCGGGAAGTCTTTGTTGCCACCGTTGCGTCAGGGCACTCCAGAGTCGTTTTGGACCTTTAAGGGGCTGCATTTTTATGAAATACCGGCTTTCTATGGAATTTAATCTGCTCAGAAGGACGACTGGGATCCGGACTTTCCCAGTGCGAGTCCAGCCTCAAACTGCACGTGGGAATTTCTCGGATCCTGGGGTTCAGGGTGGGTTAGCGACCGGGTAAGACATTTTTAAAGTTACTGGGCCCTTGATAGCCGGATAATGCCGCTAATTCCGAGAGCGATCGCACCCCTGGATACTGTTCCCCGTTAATGATCCAGGTGGGATATCCCGGAATTTGAGCCGCTTGACAGAGTTGCGGTCGGGGATTTTTACCGCTGGGATCGCATTCAACGTAGTCAATCTCACTCACGGCTTCTCGTCCAAACAGTTCCTTTTGTTCATGGCAGTGAGGACACCAATAGGCACTATAGTTTTTGGCCCCTACTGCAGTCAGATGTTGGGCTAAGGCGATTTCAGCTTCACCGGATGAGGTGGAAATCGGCCAGCCTGCATTGGAAGGGGGGCGTCCAGCCGGAGGTTGAACGATGGAGTTATCTGCGGAACCGTTGGCCACGGGGTTATTGACATTGGCATAGACCCCCAAGGCTCCAATTAGGGTAATCATGCCGACAATAATGCCGGTAAAGAAGAGTTGGCCGCGATCGGGCCAATCTCGCCCAATGATGGTTAAGACAAACAGCAAGACTGAAAATACTGCCGAAACCAGGCAGTAAGGACAGAGGGCTTGCAGGGTAAAAAACATGACATAGCTCAGGTATAGACTAAACACAAACATGGCCGAGGCGATCGCAAACATCACCAACCAGGATGTGTTGTCGAGCTGGGATTTCAAATCTTTTTGGGTCTCTTCTTTGACCAATAAGGGAGCCAAGGCCAAAATCGCCATGGTGGTATAACCTAGAAATCCAAATAGGGTGAGGGGCAACCCAAAGATTTTGGCATATTCGCTTTCCAAGACAATCTCGCAGCCGGTGGTGGGGCAAACCGCAGCAGCGGATCCGGCAAACTCAACCACGGTCAAAAAAGCGGTTTCTAAAGCCCCCAACACGGCGATCGCGCCGATGATATAACGCGACCATCGGTAAATCCACGGAGTAGAACGTCGGCGTCTCATAAGAAAAATTTGGTAATGTGCAAACCGAGAGTTTTTAAACCTCGGAGGAAACGCGCATCACCGGGGTTAAACCCCGGTGAGCATTGATGATCACTATCGCCTTGGGGTGACTCGGCCTCGGGTGCTTTTGTGATGCACTTTCAACGGGACAATTACCGCCTCAAACGTTTTACCCTGTACGCATAGTATTTTTTGGGGTATGCACCCCTTCCATTCCCGGAGTGATACCCGGTTAAATTATGTTATCGGTCGGTTCTATTGTTGAACAGCCGGACTGGATCGGGGTAAAACTGTTTAATGCTCCAGTTTTTGAGCCAGGAACTGGCTTCACATTCCTGGATATAGCGCGTCTCAATGAATTGGACAATTTTTATGCAGGAGTGGGAGCATCTTACTCCCTTCAATCTTGAATTAGTAGGGAGCAAGATGCTCCCACTCCTGAATTCGATTGTTCAAATGTCAGAATAATTGAGACTTGCTATAGGGTCGGGAAACGTTGCCGATAACTGAGTCAGTTAAGACTTGGGCGGGTCAACGACCTGAAGAGGCAAGGGATGACGACCCTTTTCCTCAGATCGGGCTGTTCAGAATCGTTCCTCTGGACGAACGATTCCTCTGGATTGCTCAAGGAGCAAAGCCAGGACAATTTGATTGTGGCATATTCGATCCGGGGAAGGGGGAATGATCAAGGCCGTAGGATGAATGCCGCAGGATGAAGGGGAGGGATACGGGATGAAGGGGGAGGGATATGGGATGAAGGGGGAGGGATACGGGATGATTTCAGAAAGCCGGAGGAACCGATCATAAATCGCCATGAAAAAGCCGGATCAGGATGAGGGATGAATTTTCCCCTTCATCCTGATTCCTTCATCGAGATGTTTTCATCCAACCCTCACCCCGAATGAAGCTTGATAGCTCCAAGTGACGAGGGGGGAGTTTCTAGGGAGAGACTCCGGCGAGTGGCTTCTACAAATTGACTGACTCGGATTGGATCAATCGGTTGTTCCAGTTGTCCATGTCGTTTGAGGGAACTACAGACAATGACGCCATTGGCTGCCTGCATTAAGGTAGAAATATTCTCCCAGTTAGCACCACTGCCAATAAAGACGGGGGTGCCTTTCGCCGCAGCGATCGCCAGTTCTAAATCTTCTAAAGAAGGCGGGTTCCCGGTGGCCCAACCGGACAGAATCACCCCATCGGCTAAACCGCGCTCAATGGTTTCTTGCACAGCGGTGGTGAGATTGGGGGAACCCAAGGGCCGCGCGTGTTTGACTAAAACATCGGCCAGGATTTTCACCTCACTGCCGAGTTCTCGTCGATAGCGCAACAGTTGATGTGCTTGTCCTTCGATTAAGCCTTGATCCGTCGCCATGACCCCTGTGAGGACATTGACCCGGATAAAGCTGGCTCCGACACAGGAGGCGATCGCCAATCCACTCCGGGCATCATTTCGCAAAACGTTGATTCCGATCGGCACCGTTACCAAGTTCATCAGCCGATCCACGATCAGGGTCATTGCACTCACGACGGCTGGTTCGACCTGGCCGTTCGTAAACGGAGCATCAAAGAAATTTTCGACAATAATGCCATCAACCCCGCCTGAGGCCAATGCTGTGGCCTCTCGCTCGGCTCGCTCAATGACAGTTTTGAGGCTGCCCCCCCACCTCGGAGAGGTCGGCAGGGGCAGTAAATGGACAACACCAATAATCGGATTCGGGGTTTTGAAGAGCTGTTTTAAGTCCACGTTGTTACTATCTCGGACGCCACAAGAACGTTCGGTCAACCAATATGACCCAGACTTTGAAGTCTTGACCCGCTAAATGCGGGACTGTTGGATCCCGGCCTGGAGTGCGATCGCGATTCCTATCGCCTAATGAATTAAGCAGGGATCGCTAGGTCAGACCCAGGCAGGTTTTACCAACTGAGGACCCGAGGCACGCCTCGGATTGCCTCCCTGAGTCGTTAGACTCACAGGACTTACGCATATTTTCCGAAGCCCGCCCTAAATGTAGGGGCGATTCGCTTGCTCGCCTCTACATTTAGGGTGGATTCTCAACATCTGCTTAAGTCCTGACTCACTCAGCAAGCTATGTTCATTGTACTGCCGTGGCGAACGAAAGCTATCAAGTCATTACATCTGCTCGATGTAATGACTTTGGAAAATTACATCTGCTCGATGTAATCACTGAAACTCTCCAGGTTAAGTTTTGTAGCATCGGCCCCAATATCAGGACAAATACGGAGAAAAGCGGCGATCGCCTTTCCTGGGAATAAAATGTTGATCCCCTTTTTAATCCAGGATTTTTGGGGATATTTGGCCGCCAATGTCCGGAAGAGTCTCCACAACCCATGAAAAATTTAAGGATTGACATCCGTGCAATCACTGAGTTAAGATGGAACTCTAAAGCACAAGCGACATCCCCAAGTCAGTCGCCGCTACCAGAATTAGAAGTTCCCAGGGAATGACTAACCCCCAGCGCATCAATCGGGGACAGCCCTGGAAGCATTCACAGTGTTCATTGTTCACCCTCGGTCTGGGTTAGAGATACTCTAGCCCAGTTTTTCTTTGGAAATTATCCCGGAACCCTCAAGGGCAGTATAGCGGTTCTGTGGACTCACCCTCACCCCCATCCCCTCTCCGGTCTTGGGCCGCCTGATGTTTGAGGGCTTGACCATACAGACATGAGAAACGCTATGGTAATCGCCTTTTTAGGCGATTACCATAGAATCCCCTGGGAAGAATCATCAGGCAGATACAATCAACGGTCTACCCCGGATCCAATCACGGAGGTACAGTTCACGGTGTACCCCGGATCCAATCACGGAGGTACAGTCAAATTGACCCTAGGTTACGCCGGAAAAGGCTCGCAAAAAAGGAAATGTGGTCAAAGCCCAAAAATTGGGTAGAGCGCCTTTTCCAGATCCACTACGCTCCGAGAGCCAATAAGCTAGGTACAGTCAACGGTGTACCCCAAACCCACAAACCGATAGGAAAAAATACTCCGGCGCTCATCCCGCGAAAATCTCTGATCAATATCAAAAATCTATGAGCGCGCCGGAGTAGTTCCGCATTTTTCCCTTGGGGACTCTTCACCGCTCCCCCACACCCCCCAGGCGGCCCCTATTGCTGAGTGATGTTGAAATTCCCACGATCGCGCTTCGCACTCAATGAACATCACTCAGCAATGGGGACCCCGGGAAAGAGTCATTAGGCCCTGTTCTGTAGGATTAGAAATTAAGAAACAAGGGCCTGTTCTGTAGCATTTGGCAAAGTAACCCCGGGATTACCCCCCGGGGTAGCAGAGGTAGGGCCAAAAACATCCAGAGGATGTTGATTGCCGGTTAGACCTGCTGACATCGGAGCGATCGCATCCAGATGAAGCCAGAGCGATCGCATCAACAGTCATTACATTAGAGATCTGCAAAGCTGGAGAATTTTTTTCCAGTAAAGCTTGCTCAATAGACTGGAGATGCTTAGTCCCCATGAGGTCACGGCCTTGAGCTTGAAGATTACCCTAGTTATCACCGAGTTATCCCAGCGTTATCCCAATGGCATAACCGGGTTATCCCCCGGTTATCCTGCCTGTATCCTGCGAATATCCTCGGGTTATGCACTCATCATGCCATTGGCATAACCCGATTATCCCTGGGTCATGACCCAGGGATAATCGACCGATACCCAAAATCTAGTCATGGGTTTAACAGGATATTCCCGGGGACTCGAATTCATTCTGTCTTAACTCAACACGATTAGAGGGAAGGGTTAAGGATATGAACGAACAACATAGAAATGCAATTTCCAGGAACTATAGAAGATTTTCATCAGTTCAAAAATGCGATGAAATCAGAAGGGTGAGAGGTTGTACTAGAGGAAGCTATCCCCTTGGGGCTGCAAGGGAGTGAGTTTGACTTTTCAGTCATTCAACTCATTGCTATTTTGCGCCGATCGCAATCACTAGCCGAACTGTTGCAGTCTTCAACAGAAGAAGTTCATCACGCTTTTTGAAGTGCCGCTTCTAATGAAGCCCTATCATTTTCTATTCATGAAAAACTGGCAATTTTCAACCATTTCTACTCTAAGCCATGAATCCCCGTACCATTGATTGGTAGGGGTTTTATCTCCCTATCGATCTATGCTGTTATATATTGTGACGCTTTCTGGCTAGAGTCCTGGCTACGTTTCAAAGCCCCTCGGATGTTCACAGGCCGCCGCCGGTTTGGGGCCGCCATCGCCGTACCATACACAGATGAGAAACGCTATATCAGATTTGGAATCCTTGATAGAACCCATGACATTAAGAGACCCGGAGTCCCCTCTAAAATGGACTTCTAAAACTGTAGCAAAACTGGCATAAAATCTAAATCGTGGGGGACACCGAATCGGTTCAAAAAGTGTTTACAATTTACTAGACTATCTAGGCTATAGCTTACAATCAAATCGAAAAACTCGGGATGGCTCATCTTGTCAAGATAGAGATGAGCAATTTTTGCATATTGCCTCCTCGGTAAAAAATTTTCAAATGGCCAACGAACCCCTAATCTCTGTTGATACTAAAAAAAAGGAATTAATTGGAGAATTTAAGAACCGAGGAAAGGATTTGAGTCTTAAGAAACAGCCTATTGAGGTCCGAATGCATAACTTTTTAGACCCAGATTTTGGGAAAAAATTCATTATAAATTTATAATTTAACCCAGAATAAAGGATGGATTAATGTGGAAATTAACCATGACACGGCAGAGTTTGCGGTGTCATCAATTCGTCATGGGTGGCAGTCAATGGGAGAGGATTGTTATCCCAATAGTCAAAAGATAATGATTACAGCTTCCTTGTGGAGGGAGTAATAGCTATCGGTCGAGACTCTGTAGGTTAAAACTCCAAGAGTTTGCTGATGAAGTTCGGAAAACGATTCAAGTCTGTCATTTGACTCCCGGAACCAGTAAATGGAATAAAATTGAGCATTGCATATTCTGTCATTTGAATCAAAATTGGCGGGTGAGACCTTTCACTATAGCAATCCCAAATCATTTGGAACATCTGTCTTCTTCCCTCTCCCAGAACATCCGAGGGGAGAAGAGGATGTTATAAATCATTTAGGATTGCTATATATAATTAAGCCCCGAGTCCCGGCTTAATTGATCAAGTTATTTTTACATGATTCCTAAGGCAACCACAACTCAGAGTTTATAACCAGGTTATGGATGATCTAGGGATGGATCTCCGGACTAAATGTTGGAGCATCTCCCAAATTTACTTGATCGAGCGGTTCCTAGGGTCCGGAAATTATCGCTCCTGGCGAGCTCGCTTTAAACAACGCCTAGGCTATGGGGGGATTGAGAACTCATCAGGAGATCAGGAATCAACCCAGAAAAGCGGATCCAAGATATCGCGACAAATGTTGTACTGGTGGATCGTTACTGCGATCGCACCAATGAAAGCTCGTCCCGATACCCCGATCGCTAAACAACTCGCTGAATTCTAAGATACTCGAACTCGCCAATATAACGAGAACCCAGGGATCTACCATTCCCGGTTACTGGAGAAACAACAGCAAGATGCGATCGCAACTCTCAAGACTCAACTAGGGCCTTTGCTCTTTCCTGCGATCGTTAAGCCAGTTGAGCAGGGTCAGACCCTTGCTCTCGACTTCCCAGCGCTACTGGGAACTGAAGGCAAGACTACAGCACCCCTAAAAAAAGGAGAAGCTAAAAAACGGTTTGGGAAATTAATCTGTAGCCAGACTGCTGCAAAGGGGGTTGAGTTATTGTTCAACGAACTGATGCAGATTTTGCCCCCAAAACCCTGAGCCAGTAAAGATTAAACAAACCCTCTTGAACCATTGAGAGGGTTTGTTTTTTTGAGGGAAAATGATGTACAGTGAAAGATGCTGTCTTTTTTAAGGGATAAGAATCATTACATGGCTAAGAAATCCA
>CAYUEH010000194.1:0-2324 GCA_964442465.1 uncultured Laspinema sp.
GGCTGGCTATACTCCTTTTTTTATGCTTTTTCAGAAATCCCCTCCGGTTTGTGAGGGGTTTTTTGAGGGGATATTCGATGGGATTCACCTGAGTATTTATACTTGACCTGTGGCGATCGCCCTCAGATTTTCAGAATTCCTCCCATCTCCCGGGGAATATGAGAGATTGTTTCCGGCAAAAGGCGATCGCCTTTAATCGGCTAAAAGCCTGAATAGCTAATGGTTTCAGCCCACAGGACTTTTTTATTTTCCGTGAAATGTTAAGAAATGTAACAAAATCACCATTTTCTGAGAAAAGTTTTGTAATATAACTATATAGCGATAAAACAAACCTACGAGGTCACATCTGTGCCGAAAAATCAGAGGTGGAGTGATGGGACAATTATTTAACGAACTGAAACAGGACATTCAATACCAACATGGGATGAATGCTTGCCTGAACTGTGGCATCTGTACAGCGGTTTGTCCAGCCGCTGAAGTGTATGACTACTCTCCGAGAGAGGTGATGAACATTTGCCAAAGTGAAGATGATCAATGGCTGATCGACTTATTGAAATCAGACAAAATCTGGTTTTGTGGACAATGTTATTCCTGTAAACCCAGATGTCCGAGAGGCAACAGTACCGCCGATGTGATTCTGGCCTTGCGTCGTCTTTCCATCCGTCATGGTTACTTTGCCGAGTCAGAAAAAGGCAGACAACAATTGTTCGCCAAGCGAGTTTTTGGGGAAAATATGCTCAAACGCGGCTATACCTTAGTTGCGGAAAATATCACCCCGGAACATTTCCCCGAACTGGGAGAAAACTGGGAATACTATTTTGAGCATATGGCAGAAATGCGAGCTTGGTGGGATGTGCCGATGGACTTAGAAAATAGCGCAGGTTCCCACCGCGTGATTCCGGAAAAAGACATGGAAGAATTGCGGGCCATTTATAAAGCAACCGGCGCGATTCAGTTAATGGAGGCGGTGGAAAAAGGCATGGAAAAGAAACTCGGCAGCAAAGCAGAAGTAGAAAAATTCTGGGAAAACTGGGTAGAAACGGCAGATAGTCGCACCTACGAAATGGACGAAACTCAATAATGAGAACCATCCTCTAGGCCGAGAATAGCTTTGACAACACCAGGTTGAAACTGGCTTGTTTGCGAATACAGACTCGATTGATTCTCGGACTAGAAAGGTTTTCAAAGTTTGCCCGGAATCTGGGTTAAGTCTTGAACTGAATTTCTGAATTAACCATCGCATAAACGCTTCCATAAAATCACCATAAATTAGGACGACACATCATGAAAGTAGCCAGACAGAATCTAGCTTGGGAACAACATAAAAAGCAGTTGCCGACGATAGATGATGAAGGAGGAAAATTGTGGGGATGCTTCCGCAGTTGCTTCCTACAAAGTGCGGCCCCTTACAGCGAAGGGATTGCCTATAAAATTTTGAAAAATGATTTGGGGATGGATTTGCGAGAAGCTGCTGGACATACTTCCTGTGGGGCGATCGGCTATCACGGCGATGTCACCAACATTGAAACTCAAATGGTGGTAGCGGCGCGGAACTTTTCCGTCGCTCATCACGAATTAGGCGTTGATAATCTGTTTTCATTCTGTGTAACTTCTTTTGCAAATTACACCGAAATGATTAAACTCTGGGAAGAAGAACCGGAGTTGCGGGAATATACGGCAAAAACTTTAAAAGAAACCACAGGTCGAGAGTTTTGGATTCCCCACGTTTCCGGGGGACGGCCATCGGTGGTCCATGCTTCTGATGTTTTCTTTGCCAATCGACATAAATTGGCGGCGAAAGCTAAGTATAGCTTGAAGGGAATTAAGGCGGTGGATCATATTGGCTGTCACTATGGGAAAATTTTCCCCGGTGAGGCAATGGGTGGCGTGGAGTTTCCGCAAACTTTGGTGGGATTATTGGAGGCGTTTGGTGCGACTATTGTTGATTATCCTGAACGTCGGCATTGCTGCGGGATGGGTTTCCGGCAGTGCGCTTTTCCCGAAAATCGAGACTATACGGCCAGTAGCACCTATAAGAAATTGGTGAGTCTGAAAGAAGCGCATCCCGACTGCAATTTGATTCTGACCAATTGTCCGGGTTGTACGGTATTTTTGGATGCTGAACAAGGGACAATTAAAGAGGTTTTGGAAGAAGAATTTAATGTCAGTGTTCTGGATTACGCCCAATTGACGGGGTTAATGTTGGGCTATGACCCGTTTAAAGATTGCGGATTGAATGCCAAGGTGGTTGAGGTTGAACCTTTGCTGGATAAAATTGGTATTCCCTACGATAAATCTAAAACGGCGCAAGAACGCAGAAGACC
>CAYUEH010000194.1:2424-8939 GCA_964442465.1 uncultured Laspinema sp.
AAGCCAGAAATTGGCGGGCATTTAAACAAGTGGTATAAGGTGTTTCCTGATTTTACTGATGCGTCAGAAATTACTGAGAATCTGAAGGCGGGTTTGGGTAGTACCCGGGTTTTAAATAATGCCACGGTGACTGAAATTAAAGGTGAAGCCCCGAATTTTCAAGTGACTATCTCCACGGGAGAAGAATTGGCGGCAGCGGCGATTCTGGTTTCGACTGGATATAAGCATTTCGATGCGCGGTTGAAAGAAGAATATGGGTACGGCATTTATGATAATTGCATCACTTCGGTGGAATTGGATCAAATGCTGAAGGCGCAGAATGTGAAAACTCGTTCGGGAAAAGTGCCGAAGAAAGTGGCGATGATTCACTGTGTGGGGTCTCGCGATGAGAAGGTGAATAATAATTATTGTTCGCGAGTTTGTTGTACCAATGCGATTAAGGTGGCGATCGAGGTTAAAGAACAAAATCCTGAGTCGGAAATTTACTGCCTTTATATGGATATTCGGGTGTTTGGACGGGGGTATGAAGAACTCTACCGGACCTCTCAAGAAGAGCATGGGGTGCAGTTTTTGCGGGGTCGGCTTTCGGAGGCGGGTGAGAAAAATGATGGCAGTTTGTTGCTGCGGTTAGAGGATACGTTAACGGCTAAACCGATGCGGTTGACGGTTGATTTGTTGGTTCTGATGGTAGGGATGGAAGGGAATCCGGAGTTAGCGGAGGTGGCGGGTTTAACCTTGGGTTGCGATCGCTTCTATGCCACGGCGCATCAGCAGTATTCTAACAATCATTCAACGCGATCGGGGATTTTCTTAGCGGGGGCGGCAACGGGACCGAAGGCGATTATGGAATCGATTACCGATGGGCGATCGGCGGCGGCAGAAATTGCCAGTTTTTTGGCCAGTCATCTGGGTAAGTCATCCTCCAATACCAATGGTAAATCCGTAGAAAACCTGACATTTTCGGTAAATTGAGGAAAGTATAATGTTAACGAAATCAACATCAAAACGAGCCAAAAAGTTTGTGTTTGGGCTGAAAAGCGATCGCCAGATTGATGGCGATAAAATGAACCCAGATTTTATCAAGAAAATCATCGCTGAGGGGGGTGATGGGGCGGCGATCGCCGCCTGTATGCAGTGTGGAACCTGTAGCGGGGGTTGCACCAATATTGACCTCATGGATATGTCACCGCGAACCCTGATTTTAAGGATACAAAGAGGGGAATGGGAAACGGTTCTTAACAGTAATGCCTTGTGGATGTGTAGTTCCTGTTATATCTGTACTTCTCGATGTCCCCGTGGGGTGCGTCCCTCGGATGTGATTGAAGCCGTCAAGGCGATCGCCATTCGCCAAGGCATCGAAAACGACTCAACCCGCTTCAATCAAATCTTTGTTGAATTAGTTCAAAAACGCGGCATTTTGTTTGAACCGGAATTGATGCAAAGATATGGCGGTTTACAAGGACTAATCGACCAAGCCCCATTAGGAATCAAATTAACCCTCAAAGGGAAAATGTCCCCCTTCCCAGACCAAGTAAAAGACCCGAAACAATTTAGCGCTGCCTTAGAAAAGGCCAAAAAACAATGAAAAAATATTCTTACTATCCCGGTTGCAGCCTGCATACCACCGCCAAAGAGTTTGATATTTCAACAAGAGTCGTCATGGAGGAGCTAGGCATTGAACTAGAAGAACTCAAGGACTGGTCTTGTTGTGGTGGTTCCGTAGCCGCAGGAGTTTCTCATGATATGGGCATGGCAATGGCTGCTAGAAATGTGGCCCTTGCTCAAAAACAAAATCTCGATTTGTTAGCCTCTTGTTCTGGGTGTTATAATAAATCAGCAAGGGCACTTAAGGCATTAAAAAAACCCACTGAAAAAGATAGAATCATGGCAATTCTATCGGAAATGGGAGTCGATGTTGCTGACTATAATATCCAAATCAGAAATGTAGTGGATGTATTAGTCAATGACCTCGATATTGCCTCCCGAGTCAAAAAGCCCTTGACGGGTTTGAAAGTTGCCTGTTATTACGGCTGTCTGTTGACTCGTCCTGCCGATATCACCGGGTGGGATTCGCCAATGTTTCCCACTTCAATGGATCGATTATCGGAAATTTGTGGGGCACAAGTCGTTGATTTTCGGTCAAAAACCAAGTGCTGTGGTGGCCCAATTTTGGTCTCCAAACAAGATGTAGCCTTTGACTTAACCAAAAAGCTCTTAGATGAGGCCAAATCCCTTGGGGCTGATTGCATCGTTTTAGCTTGTCCATTATGTGACACCAACCTAGAAATGCGCCAGTCGGATATCGAGAAGCAGTACAATGTATCTTACAATTTACCCATTCTCTATATCACCGAAATCATCGGTCTAGCCTTGGGAATAAAACCCGGTAAGTTAGGGATGAACAAGCATATTGTTTCCCCGAAACCTGTCTTGAAAAAATTAGGACTTTAAACTCCAACTCCCTCGGAACAAGATTCTATCAGGGGGAAATAACCCAAGCTATCTTCCCTCAAATTTGCCCAAAAACTAAATCAGGATTAACAATAGTAAGACCATGAAACCCGATTTTTGGAAAAAAGTAAATTGGATGTCCGTGGCGATGCTAATTGGCATCAGTGGGATATTAAGTTGCACCCTTAACCCCTTAACTGCCCGGGCTCAAACCCCGTTAGACCCGCAGACGGAACAGGCGATGATTGACTCGATTAATGATGAGTATCGCGCCCGAGCCTTTTATAACGCCGTCATCGAAAAATTTGGAGAAGTCCGCCCTTTTAGCAACATTGTGCATTCAGAAGGGAATCATGTCAATCTTTGGGTTAACTTATTTGAGCGTTATGGGGTCGCTATTCCACCGGATGAGTTCGCGGGCCAAATGTCTGCTCCCGATAGCTTACAAGCAGCCTGTGCAATGGGTGTGGAAGCAGAAATTGATAACGTCCAAATGTACGATCGCTTCTTAGAATTTGTCACTCAACCTGATTTACAGGCGGCTTTTCGCCGACTCCGCCAAGTCTCTGAAGAAAGGCATTTAAAGGCTTTTGAGCGATGTCAAAATAACGCCGGAGGCCGTGGTGGGCGATAATTTGAACCCTTAGGCGATCGATCCCAACCCAAGCCGGTTTAATCTGCTCATCATCCTCCTTGATTTAACGTTAAATTACCCCCAAAATCATCATGTTTAGCAATGTCGGAACTTTAGATAGAATTGTGCGATTACTCTTCGCCGCCAGTCTGCTGTATGCCGGATTGAATCTCTATGCCGGGACCAACTTAGGTCTGGGATTAGATATCGCCGGTGCCTTACTCACCTTCAGCGGATTGGTTGGATTTTGCGGACTGTATCGGTTGTTAGGGATTAGCACCCGCAAATCCCCCAACTAACCCCGTTCACTTCCCGGCCAACTCAGAAAATTAGCAAATCTTCACAACATCACAATGGATAATAGTCTTCCCATCGAAAGTCCTTCCATGTCGCGCCGCCAGTTGCTCAACTTCCTCACCGGAAGCGTTGTCGCTGCAACGGCCTCTGCCGCTGCTTATCCCGTCGTCAAATACTTTATTCCCCCCCAGGAAACCACCGAAGGCGGCGCGATTCTAGCCAAGGATATCTTAGGCAATCCCATTCCCGCCAGCCAAATTTTAGCTGAACCCCCGGGGACCCGCGCCTTAGTAGCAGGATTAGCCGGAGATCCGACTTACTTAACTGTTCAAAAAGATGCTACAATAGATCCGACGGGAATCGTTGATAGCTGCACCCATTTAGGCTGCACGTTTCCTTGGAATAACATTGACCAAGAATTTCAATGTCCCTGTCACGGTTCTCGCTACAACGCTGATGGGTCTGTCTTACGCGGACCCGCACCGCTGCCGCTGAAATTGGTCCATGTGGCCGTCAAAGACAATGCCATTTGGATTGCACCTTGGACCGAAATTGACCCGCGTACCGGGGAAAAACCTTGGTGGGTCTAAATCACATCATTACAAGTACACAGGAGAATAGGCGATGAAAATTGCCGTAACCAGTCAAAATAAAACCAGCATCACGGAACACGCCGGACATTGCCAGAAGTTTTGGATCTACGAAACCAAAGACGGCGAAATTATCGAGAAAAAATTGGTGGAGTTATCTGCGGACCAATCTTTTCATCACTGTTCCTCGAATGAACCGCATCCTTTAGATGACGTGCAAGTGTTAATTTCCGGCAGCATGGGACCGGGGTTGATGCGACGCTTGGAACGAAAGGGCATTGAAGGGGTGATCGCCAAGGAAACTGATTTAGATCGGGCTGTGAAAGCCTATCTGGACGGTTCTTTAGTCCGGGAAGAATCCGAATGTCACCGAGGACATCGCGGCAATCATAAAGGTCAAAACCGGCATCAACATCGGCATCAACACCGGCATCAACACCGGCATCTCTGTACATCCGGTCAACCGATTGAACGGACCTAAATCCTCGGTTCAGTGATCTAATGAATTCCAAAACTATGTAGGTTTAAATGGTTTTCTGGGATAGCTGAACTGACAACAAATGTAGGGGCGATTCGCGAATCGCCTCTACATTTAGGATTGGCCCTCCAAAAATGTGTAAGTTCTGTTTCGGGTTTGGGTATTCCTGATTTCATCCGATACCGAAGTTAGGGTTTAGGACATTATTCTTCTATTTCTTCATCTAAAACAATGTGGGCGAGTTCAATTACAGCGTATTTTCATTACTTCGGGTTCATGCTGGCTTTTGCCGCCCTGACAGTAGAGGTGTTTAACCTCAAAAAAGACATGACCCTTGATGAAGCCAAACGAGTGGCTTTTGCAGATTTGGCTTATGGGATAGCGGCGACAGCTATTCTGATCACGGGAGTATTGAGAGTGCTTTATTTTGGCAAAGGAACGGATTATTATCTGAACAATCCGTTTTTTTATGCCAAAATGGGAGTGTTTATTCTGGTGAGTTTATTCTCCCTGTATCCGACCTTTACCTTTATTTTCTGGTTTAAAGATTTACAAAAGAATCAGCCTCCCGCTGTGGAACTTGAGCGGGTCACCCAACTGACTTGGCTGATTAAAGCAGAATTATTGGGGTTTACAATCTTGCCGCTGCTGGCAGCAGTGATGGCGAGAATGAGTGGATGGAGTTAAGGGAAAAACAGCAGGGCTTTCTCCAAGAGAGCAAGAGGAGAAAAGAACTAATGATTGAAATATCAGGAAAATTCAGGGGACTTTGTTAGTCGGGTATGAACAATTTTTTGGGGATTACCGTTTTAGTAGAAAATACGGCATCGACGAGAGGATTGCTGGGGGAACATGGACTTTCTTATTACATTGAAACCCCGGATTCTCGGATTTTATTTGATACGGGACAGGGATTGGCGCTGAAACACAATGCTCAACAGTTGGGAATTTCTTTGCCGGAGATAGATACCCTGGTTTTGAGTCATGGTCATTACGATCATGCGGGGGGTTTAAAGACGGTATTAGAAACCTCTTATCCTCGATTATTTCTGCATCCATCGGCCCTCAATCCCAAATTTAGCCCCCGAGGGGATATTGGTTGTCCGATTCAGGATCCTGATATTCTGGCCCAGAAATCGAGGGAGGTGATTTGGACTGAAACTCCTACAGAAATTGTTCCGGGAGTTTATGTCACCGGGACGATTCCCCGGGTTCATCCGTTAGAGGATACGGGCGGTCAGTTTTGGCAAGATGATCAGCAGAATCAGGTGGATTTGATATGGGATGACCAAGCCTTATTTATGGAGACAAGGGAAGGGTTATTTGTGGTTTTAGGCTGTGCTCATTCGGGGGTGATTAACACCTTAAATTACATTGCTACCCTGACAGGTGAAGATAAGTTTTATGGGGTGATTGGGGGAATGCACCTGTTGAATGCGAGTCGCGATCGCCTGCAAGCGACAGCAGAAACCTTGAGAAATTATGACCTGCAACTGATTGGGGCAAACCACTGCACAGGAATGATGGCTCAGGCATTTTTATGGCAAGAGTTTGCGCTAAAATGTAGGATCTGTTCTGTCGGAACTCGTTTATTTTTTTGCCGATAAAAGCAAGCAATTTAGTTTTGAAATAGAGGAAGTGACTCAATGAGAAAATTTGTAAAAACTTTG
Source organism: uncultured Laspinema sp. (assembly GCA_964442465.1). GTDB lineage: Bacteria > Cyanobacteriota > Cyanobacteriia > Cyanobacteriales > Laspinemataceae > Laspinema. Next base: position 8,545 of record CAYUEH010000194.1, read on the forward strand.
GCTTTAATTCTGGTTTTATGTGGAGTGATAGGAACCGTGTTTCCGGCTCCAGTCCAGGCCGTTTCAACCCCGTATGACTGGGTATTGTCTGAGACTGTCGAGCAGTTTCTGGATGACCTTCCTCGGGATTATTACACCGTTATGGATATCCCGGAACTCAAGCGGAAAGCAACCCAGGACAATGCCTTGTTAATTGATGTCCGACAACCCAATGAATATGCATCCGGACACATTCCTCAAGCCATTAATATTCCCCTGAGAACTTTACCAGAAAATATCGATAAAATCCCCCAAAATCGCCCAGTCATTCTCTATTGTACAACGGGATATCGCACCGGCATCGGTGTGATGACTTTGCGACTGTTAGGATATACTAACATCAGTGCATTTCCCCC
>CAYUEH010000195.1:0-8920 GCA_964442465.1 uncultured Laspinema sp.
ATTCTGGGCCAACCGATTACTATAAAGTTATCCCCTTGCTGGCTTGTCCATATATGAGCTATTGTTTAAATCCCGACTGTCAAAAGCCTCAAAACCCAGCAGGCTATAACTTTTGCCATAATTGCGGTGCAAAGCTGCTGCTGGGCGATCGCTATCGTGCGCTTAAATCCATTGGACAGGGTGGGTTTGGGCGAACTTTCCTGGCAGTCGATGAGTACAAACCCTCAAAACCTCGCTGCGTCATCAAGCAGTTTTTTCCCCAATTCCAAACGCCCCAAAATGCTCAAAAAGCAGCGCAACTGTTTCAAAAAGAAGCAGTCCGTTTAGATGATTTAGGAACCCATCCCCAAATTCCAGCCTTATTCGCTCATTTTGAGGCGGATAATTATCAATATTTAGTCCAAGAATTTATCGACGGCCAAACCTTAGCCCAAGAGTTGGGGGCCGGGGTAGCACTCTCGGAATTTAAAGTTCGCGAGGTGCTATTTGATTTATTGCCTGTTTTACAATTTGTCCATGAAAAACAAGTCATTCACCGAGATATTAAACCTGAAAATATTATTCGTCGTGCCAGTAAGACCGAAATTTTAGAACCAGAAAATAACGGGAAACCTGAAGACAATCCGTTTCAATTAGGTCAACTGGTGTTAGTTGATTTTGGGGCAGCTAAATTTGCTACGGCAACTGCATTGGGACGGACGGGGACGGTGATTGGAACGGTTGGATATGTCGCCCCGGAGCAATTTATCGGCCAAGCGGTTCCCGCCAGTGATTTGTATTGTTTGGGGGTGACTTGTGTGCAGTTACTAACGGCAACTGAACCGTTTGATTTATTTGATGTCAAGGAAGGAATTTGGCATTGGCGGGATTATCTTTTATCTCCGGTTACCCTGGAATTTGCCAAGGTTTTAGACCGATTATTAGAAGCTAATCTCAATCAGCGCTATCGTTCCGCGACGGAAGTTCTCACGGATTTAGATTGGTTACCGCCGGTGACTCATCGAACGAATCCGAAACCCAATCCGTCCCCCGGAGTCCGGGGAAATTCACCCCACCCACCGCCCAATAATCCCTCGATTGTTTCGCGATTAATGGGGGCGACGCCGCAAATGATTAAAGGGACAATTTTGGAGAATTTTGGGAAATTTGAAGCAGCGATCGCCTCTTATGACCAGGCGATCGCTCTCAAACCCAATAATGCCGATGCCTGGTACAAAAAAGCCCGCCTCTATGCCGAAATGAGCAACTATGACGAGGCATTATCTGGCTATGAAAAAACCCTGGAACTCAAGCCAGACCGTTGGGACGCATGGCGCGACCAAGGCATTATGCTTTATAAACTGCGTCGCTATCAAGATGCCGTTTCCAGCTATTTAAAAGCGTTGCAATTCCAACCCCATCAACCGATGATTTGGTTGTTAATGAGTATGGCAATTAAGCAAACCGGCAACAACAAAGAAGCTCAAACCACTTTAGAACAAGCTAGACAACTAATGCCAGAACGAGATGCTGAACGAGCTTCTATGTTATGGCAAGCCTGGGAAATTTTAATTAAAAATTGAGAAAATTTGATTCAAGTTTGAATCACCAAATACTATGCCAATGAATGTTGAGGGACCGAAATATGATGATGCAGTGATGGGGGGTCACCATGCGCCGCCACCGGGTGCGGCAGTATTGGGAGGACTAACGGGGATTCAAACCCGCTTGGCGGTGGTGGATATTCCGGTAAAAGTTTTAGCCTTGAAAGAGGCATTAAATTATGGTCAGGCGGGTTTAGAGTTAGTCATTGATGCGTTAAAAGATGACTGTGAGACTGTGCGGCGATCGGCTTTTTTGTTGCTGAAACATCGGTCCGAACCGAAGGCGATCGCCGCCTTAAAAAAGTTTAATCCCTATCGCTTTTTTGAATGCGTTCATACCATCCAAGCGCATCGCAGTTGGGTTTTATCCCTGGCGTTTAGTCCCACGGGACGGCAAATTGCCAGCGCCAGTAAGGATAAAACCATTAAATTGTGGGTGAGGGATACGGGACGAAAATTGTACACCCTCAAGGGTCACAGTCATTGGGTTTCCGCAGTGGCATATAGTCCGCGATCGCCGATTCTCGTCAGTGGCAGTTGGGACTCCACCATCAAACTCTGGCAACGTCTGGGGGAAAGTGAACTCTATAGTTTTCCGGGAGACAGCGAAATTTATGCGATCGCCATCAGTCCCGACGGAGAATTTATCGCTGGTGGCAGTGGGGATAAAACCATCAAACTGATTGATATCGCCAAAAAACAGCAAGTTAGAACCCTTGTCGGACATCAGGGTTATGCAATGGCAGTGGCATTTAGTCCCAATAACCAACTCGTTGCCAGTGGCAGCAGTGACAAAACCATCAAACTCTGGCATCGAGAAACCGGCAGGGAACTCTATACCCTCACGGGACATGGGGAACAAGTCTGCGCGATCGCATGGAGTCCCGACGGCCAAATCCTCGCCAGCAGCAGCTTTGACCAAACCATCAACCTCTGGCAAGTCCAAACCGGACGCCATCTTTGTATCCTCCTCGGTCATACCCATTGGGTTTATGCGATCGCATGGAGTCCCGATGGACAAACCCTCGCCAGTTGCAGTCGAGACAACACCGTAAAATTATGGCAAGTCAAAACAGGCCGCGAAATCCGCACCCTCCCGGGTCACACCCGCGCCACCTGTGCCGTCGCCTTCAGTCCCGATGGCCAAACCCTCGCCACTGGCGGCGATGATGGCACAATTAAGATTTGGGAATGGCATTGAAGGGGGGATGATATTGTTACAGCAGAGGTTAGAAATCTGGTTTTTTAACCATATCTCTGCTTAAGTTTACACCTTTAAAGTCGTTTTAATAATGACTAAATTTAACAGTTTCAATGAATTATAAATCATCAGGAGAAACCCATGCTAAGAGCAGTACAACAAACCGTTAAAGTCGGAACAGGCGGCAAAATAGAGTTAATAGCCCCCGAATGTCCTGAAGGGGCAGAAGTTCAAGTGATTGTCCTATTATCAAATTCAAATCAGGGTTTGAAATCAACTATATCTCCTGAAATACAAGCACTATCTCCTGACATAGAATCAGAAACAACGGCCAGCTTCCAATCATCTTTGACAAAAATACAGAACAAGATTCGCCAGTATGTGCCGGAAGGAGAATCTCTAGTAGACGAGTTAATCACTGAACGGCGCGCCGAGGCCAACCGTGAGTAATGTTGTTTTAGATGCTTCGGTGGTGATCCGATAACCCGGTTTGTGTTAAAAATGCTGTACTGTAGGGAGATCCTCTTCAATTGTTTTCTGATTGTGCCATTGGACTCTCACCCCTACGCGATCGCCTTCCATACCAGCAGTCCCGAACTGGGTCTAGCGTTGAGCAATTTTGCCGAAACCCACCGCTGCCAAACCTGGGACATGGGGCGATCGCTTGCCACCCACTTACACTCCTATCTCGCCGAGTTTATCTCCCCTCAGACTTGGCAGGATTTCGCCTTTCTTGCCGTTGCCAAAGGACCGGGTAGCTTTACCGGGACCCGGATTGGGGTCGTCACCGCCCGGATTCTGGCCCAGCAACTCTCGATTCCGTTATTTGCCATTTCTAGTTTAGCGGCAGTCGCCTGGTCCCAAACTCGCCATCAGACGGACAACCCACCCCAGGCGATCGCCCTACAAATGCCCGCCCAACGGGGTCATCTGTTCACCGCCATTTATGACATCACACCCACCGCAGCCATTCCCCTGCTTCCCGATACCGTCCTCACCCCACAACAATGGGAAGAGACTCTCGCCACTTGTTCGAGTCCCTATCAACTCATCCAAGTCCCAGAAAATTTAGGGTCTACCGTCTCCAGTCTTCTGGAACTCGCCCATTTGGAATGGCAACAGGGGAAACGCCCCCTCAGTTCCGAGGCCCTGCCGTTTTATGGACAGCATCCAGTGGACCACTAAAGGCGATCGGCAACAACAAAACCGCCTGTTGCCGATTGATTGAACAGAGGTTAGAAACCGGGTTTCTATCAAAAATCTTGGGCAAGCAGCAACCAATTTTGGCAAGAAACCCGGTTTCTTGTCCAGTTTATTTTAAATTTAGATACTCCAAATTTAGCCCGCGCAGGCGGGCTTTGTTCGTATAGCCCCACCCTTAAGGGTGCGGGGCCAGGTAAGGGTGCGGGGCCCGGGCCGTTATCTCTTACTCCGGAGAACCAGGAGGTACAGTTGCTGCCCCTTTCTGCTTCGCCCGGTCTTCGCGTTTTTTACGGTCTGCCGCTAAAATGTCATCCATGACACTGCGGGCCTGAATCATTTTCTCTAAATTGCTTCGGTAGAGGTCCAGGTCTTTAGCAAGTTTCTCGGGAGGCAGATTCAGGGCTGTGCAAATCTTCTGGACTGCCTCTTGACGGGATTTTTCATTTTTCACCAGTTCTAAGTCAGCTTGTTCGAGGAGGGTAAACAGACCCACTGCAAATAATCGGCTGTACTTAAAGTTAGGTTTAGCAGCGATCGCCCCCAGGATGCCTTGGAAATCTCCTTCCATTTCTGGCCCTGCAGAACGACTCAGTAGCGCCACCATCTCCTCTCCAGAATGGCGACTGGCAATTTCTTCTAACCATTGGGCATCTTGCCGATACTGCTGGGGATCAGCTTCTAACCCCTTGCAGATGCCATTAAAAATCGATACTTTATCCTCTTCAGGTCGATATCCTTGCATAAATCGGTCAAAAGTGGTTACGACTCCGAGGGCATAAATGGGGTCATAATTAAAATCCACATTCACCGACAGCAAGTGCATTTCCACCATCAATTCTTCGACGACCCGTCGATAAATCGAGTTAATCGGACGGGTGTGAATGGTATAGAAGGCTCGCTTGGTATCTGATACGGTGCGGACGTTATTCACGGGGTGCGTTGTTAAGGAGAACTTCCCTTCATTTTCTCTCGTAAATGCACTTTTGCCAAGGAGCATCCGGGGGATCGCCCGAGGGATCTGGCCTAGAATGCTCTAAAATGCAAAATCAACCGGAGAGTTCCGGTGGGATTTTTCATGAAACCGTTGAAATTTAAAAATTAAAGATGACCCTGACATCGGAGTTAATCGCCCTGGGGCAATATTTAGCGGGGGAATTTGACAATCGAGAACAGGCGATCGCCGATCCTGCATGGTATGTCCACCTGCACCTGTGGCAGCGTCCGGTCCCGGTCCAGTTATTTCCTGAACCCAGTCTGACCCTATTTGCCGAACAGGCCAATATTGTCAATCTCGATCGCCCCTATCGGCCTCGAATCATGCAACTGCGACAAGTTCTCAACGGTGACGGTCCACCCCAGCTAGAAGTGCAGTATTTCATGCTCAAGGACCCGAATCAATACCGGGGGGCAGGTTGCCAACCCCATCTCCTCCAACAGCTAAATCCGGCACAAGTAGAACGCTTGCCCGGATGTACCCTCACCGTCAGCCAGAAACGCTTAACTGACGGGACCTATCATTTTGCCGCATCCTTGCCCTCGGGAGCAAGATGCTGCTTTCCCTATCAAGGAGAAACTCGCCAAGTGGATCTCGGTTTCGAGGCATCCCCGACTGAACTGTTCAGCTTTGACAAAGGCATCGACCCCAATACAGGTAAAGCCTTGTGGGGGGCCATTTTAGGGCCATTCCACTTCACCAAGCGTCACGATTTTTCCGGGGAACTGAGTCGGGGATGCCAAACTTGGGCGTGAACTTGTCAGACCCCTTTCTCCAATCCCTTTCAGGCATTAAGTCGCCATGCTTCGGGGTCCCGCTTCCAGGGCTTCTTCTTCAGTTTCGTAGATTTCAAAGACTGAATCCATCATCGTGACTTCAAAAACCAATTTGGCCTCTGGATGCACATTACAAATACGGAAACTGCCTTTAACCTTGTCCGCATCTCGCATCCCTGCTACTAGCGACGTCAGACCCGAACTATCAATAAAGTTAACCTGCCCTAAATTAACGACAATATGACGACTCAGTTTAGAAATGCACTCCTGTAATTTAAGGCGAAATTGCCACGCGGTGGTAATGTCTAGGCGACCCGTTGGGGCCAATACAATCACCGTTGTTCCATCCTGGGTCGTATGGGTTTTTTGCTCGATATGAATCACAGGCCCTCCCTCAATACGCTAGTTGCCTACCTCGCTTTCGTAGTTTAGCAAAATCGGAGCCATTGCCCCGATTGAGCTTGACCGAAATTAGCCAAACTTGCTGCTAGAAAAATAGCACAGTCCGGCAGGGGTTCAAACCCCCGGGGCCTGTAGGGGCGCTTCACGAAGTGCCCCTACGTCGGTTAAAAACCGACTAAAAACGTTAGCCCCTAAGACTTTCAGTCGGTTTCAACGGACTTGATTCGGTTAGGCCGCCAATCGTTTGAACCCCCGCCGGTTGTACCCAATTTAACTAGCGGTCCACTCTGCCCAATTTTGCGGTTTCAGAAAGGTTTCGTAGAGTTCTGCTTCAGGGGTGTTGGGTTCCGGTTGATAACAATATTCCCAACGAACCAAAGGCGGCAGAGACATTAAAATCGACTCGGTACGGCCATTGGTTTGGAGTCCAAAAATGGTGCCGCGATCGTACACCAGGTTAAATTCCACATACCGTCCCCGACGATAGAGTTGGAAATTCCGTTCGCGATCGCCATATTCCATGCCCGAACGACGCTCAACAATGGGCCCATAAGCGGGTAAAAACGATCGCCCGCAATCTTGAGCAAAAGCAAACAACGCTTCCCAATTGCGTTGAGGAGGGACGCCAATTTTCCGACTATATTCCGCTGCCGGTCCCGTGGGGTCTGGACCGCGATAGAGTTCGCTTTGACCATCTTGGTAGTCAAAAAACAGACCCCCCACCCCTCGGGTTTCGTCGCGATGCTTCAGATAAAAATATTCGTCACACCAGAGTTTGAAGACCTTGTAATACTCATCATGGTGGCGATCGCAAGCTGCTTTCAAGGTTTGGTGAAAATGGGCCGCATCTTCCGCAAACGGATAATAAGGCGTTAAATCGGCACCGCCTCCAAACCACCACACTGGCCCTGCTTCAAAATAGCGATAGTTTAAATGGACCGTAGGAACGTAAGGATTGCGGGGGTGCAACACCATCGAAGTCCCCGTGGCATAGAAGCGATGACCCTCTGCCTCTGGACGTTGTTTTAAAATTGAAGGGGGGAGATGATCGCCCCAAACTTCAGAAAAATTCACGCCCCCTTGTTCAAAGATATTGCCCTCGCGCATCACCCGAGAACGGCCCCCGCCCCCTTCCGGGCGGTCCCACGAATCTTCTTTAAACGTGCCCAGGCCATCAAGTTCTGCCAACCCTTGACAAATTTCATCTTGTAGCGACTGCATAAACTGACTGACTCGTTCTTTCGAGTCATCCGGTGGCAAATTCTGAGTAGAGGTGGCCTCAAAAGTCGAAGAAACTGTCATAATGTCAAATTATTTTCTGCTGCGGGATAGAGATCTGCCTGTCAAGAGCGATCGAAATCTAGAAGGTGGATAACGCGATCGCACCCTTGATGAAATCTTTAGCCCTGCTCTCGATCAAGCTGACCGACTCTTGAAAAAATCCTATCTTAATCTCTGCCCCGATCCACTGCCTTTAAAAATTCTACATATTACTACAAAAAAAGATACATTAGGAAAACACCCAGTGTTTCAGCAGGCAGCGCGTGGCAGGGGAAGCAACCAACCTAAGGCGATCGGGCCGTAATTGCGCCCTCCCAACCGGGAAACCACAGCCACTCAACGAGCCAAAACTCAACCCCGACCTTCCCCTAAATCACGACTGTCTGCCTGACCCGTCCGAGAGAGGAGAAACAGGCAAACCAATGACTCAAACCCTAACGTCCCAAGCCATCTTAGAAGTCTTGCAACCCGTGCAAGACCCCGAACTCCAAAAGAGCTTGGTCGATCTGAACATGATTCGCAACGTCACAATTGACCAAGGCAACGTCAGCTTTACCTTAGTGCTGACCACCCCCGCCTGTCCCTTGCGAGAATTTATCGTCGAAGACTGCCAAAAAGCCGTTCGCACCCTACCAGGCGTTCAAGAAGTCAACGTCGAAGTTACAGCAGAAACCCCCCAACAGAAATCCCTCCCCGATCGCCAAGGCATCAGTGGCGTCAAAAATATCCTCGCCATCTCCAGTGGTAAAGGCGGCGTCGGCAAAAGCACCATCGCCGTTAATGTCGCCGTCTCCCTCGCCCAATCCGGGGCCAAAGTCGGACTCCTCGATGCCGATATTTATGGTCCCAATGACCCCACCATGCTCGGACTCGGCGATGCCCAAGTCATGGTCCGCCAAGGTCCCCAAGGAGATGTCCTCGAACCCGCCTTTAACTACGGCGTGAAATTAGTCTCAATGGCCTTTTTAATCGACAAGGACCAACCCGTTGTCTGGCGCGGTCCCATGTTAAACGGCGTAATTCGGCAGTTTCTCTATCAAGTCGATTGGGGAGAACTCGACTATCTGATTGTAGATATGCCCCCAGGAACCGGCGATGCTCAACTAACAATGGCTCAATCCGTGCCAATGGCCGGAGTTGTGATTGTCACTACCCCGCAAACCGTCGCCTTGTTGGATTCCCGCAAAGGGTTAAAAATGTTCCAACAATTAAACGTGCCGGTCCTGGGAATTGTCGAAAATATGAGCTATTTCATCCCGCCAGATATGCCAGAGAAAAAATACGATATCTTTGGCTCGGGAGGGGGACAAAAAACTGCCGATGAACTCGGTGTCCCCTTATTAGGATGCGTCCCCTTAGAAATTCCCCTGCGCGAGGGTGGAGATAGCGGCGTCCCGATCGCCATTTCCGCCCCGGATTCTCCCTCCGCCAAAGCCCTGCGAGAAATTGCCAACCGAATTGCCGGTAAAGTGTCTGTCGT